>NZ_JAKMAY010000103.1:0-17895 GCF_022015835.1 Streptomyces sp. ICN903
CAACGGGAGGGGGGACGATGGGGTCATGTACGACTTCCGTGTGCCCTGCCTCCTCGTACCCGGTCCCCTCCCGCCCCGTGCGACGGGGCGTACCGCCGCGGGCGACGCCCGTTGCGCGGCGGCGGACCGGGGCCTGCCGTGATCACCGCGGCCGATCTCGCCGACTGCCTGGGCGCGGGGCTGCTGAGGATCGCCGTCCCGGGGCGGGACAGGGTCGTCCACGACGTCGTCCTGGCCGAACCGGGCGACGGCGACGGCACCGGACAGCCCGGCGAGCTCGTCCTCGGCGTCGGAGTGGCCGGCCCGGACGCGGCCGTCGCCCTCCTGGAGAGGGCCGCGCGTTCGGAGGCGGCCGGCGTCGCGGTGCGGAGCCCGCTGGCACAGGACCCCCGTGTCCTGCGCGCCGCCCGGGATTCGCGAACGGCGCTCGCCGAGCTCCAGCCCCATGTCTCCTGGACGCATCTGGTGTGGCTGCTGCGGGGCGTCGTCGACCGCGCGGCGAGCTCGGACGCGCTGGGGCAGGAGGCCCGGGGGATGCCCAGCGACCTGTTCGCGCTGGCCGACACCGCGGCGAAGATCGCCGAGGCCCCGGTGACGATCGAGGACGCGCACTCCAGGGTCCTGGCCTACTCCTCCCCTCAGGACACGGCGGACGCCGCACGCATGTCCACCATCGTGGGGCGGCGCGTGCCGCCGCGTCTGCTCGCCCACTACCGAGCGGCCGGTGTCTTCCGCGAGCTGGCCCGCTCCGACGCGCCCGTCCTGGCCCCGGCGGGACCGGACGGCACCCTGCCGAGGCTGGTCGTCCCGGTGCGGGCGGGGGGCGAGTGGCTGGGCTCGATCTGGGTGGTGGCCCGGCGGCCCGTGCCGGACGACCGCGTCCGCCGCCTCGCCGACACCGCCTCCGTCCTCGCCCTCCACCTGCTCCGGCTGCGGGCCGAGGCCGACATCGCGCGGCGGATGACGGCCGGAGCCCTGCGGGCGGTCCTGCGCGACGGTGTCCGCGCCTCCGGTGTGCCCGCCACCGCGACGCCCGCCCTCCCCCCGGGGCCATGGCGCGTGGTGTGGCTGGCGGACGCAGCCGACCCGGCCGGCGCACGGCCGCGGACGCAGGTGTGGGAACCGGTCGTGCGCCGGTTCGGCTGGCACCAGCCCCTGCTCACCGACCTCGACGGCCTGCTGTTCTGCGTGGTCGCCGATGCTGTGCCGGACGGGCGGCGGACCCCGGTGGACGGCGAGCCCGGTTCGCTGTCCTGGCTGCGGCGCGTACTGTCCCGGACGCGCTCCCACGGCACCGGGCTGCGGGCGGCCGCCGGCGGTCCGGCCCACTCCCCCGCCGAGCTGCCGCGCTCCCGCGTCGAGGCCGCCGAACTCGGCCGGCTGCTCACCTCCGGGCGCCTCGCCCCCGAGCCCGGAGGCGACGGGCTGGTCGTGCTGGAGGAGGCATGGGACGCCGTCGTGGTCGAGCGGGCCCGAGCGGCGGTCGCGGCCGCGCCTCCGCTGCCCGGCACCCCGCTCGCGGCCCTGCGGGCCCACGACCGGGAGCACGGCACCTCCTACCTGCCCACCCTCGGCGCCTGGCTGGACCACTACGGCGATCCGCAGGGGGCCGCGCAGACCCTGCGGATCCATCCCAACACCCTGCGGTACCGGCTGCGCAGACTCGACGACGTGACGCCCCTGGACCTCTCCTCACCACGGCTGCGCCTCGCCCTGCGGCTGCAACTCGCCGCCTGGGAGCACCCCGGGCCCGGCTCCGGCCGGGACCTGCCCGGCCCACCCGGCCCTTGACCGAGCGGCACCGGCGGACCACGGCGGCCGCTCCGGGGCGTGCCCGGGCCGACGTGCCCCACTCTGCCGGAGGCTGCCGGTGTTCGCCGGGGCTCGGTTCCGGCCGGGGCCGCTTCCCCGTCCCGGCCGTCGAATTCCATTCGACGATTCACCACACGTCGAACACCGATGGTCGAACGTCTGGATTCCTGCCCGGAAGTCCATATTGCTGGACGGTTTTCTCCCCGGCCCCCCACATCGGCTCTTGCGCCGTTGATCCACCACTGCCAGCATCACGACCAAGCGGTATTCCCGCGGGCCGCTGCGGGCGAAAGCGACCGCGCTCGGCCCTTTTCCCGTCACCCTGCCATGTGAACACAAGGAGTGCGATGTCCGGTTTACGCGACAGATCGGGGAGGACCAACCGGTGGGCCGGCCTGCTGGCGAGCGGCATGGCCACGCTGCTCGCCGGGCTGAGCGTGCTGGCCACCGGCGACGCCCGGGCGGCGTCCGGATCCGGACACGGAGCCGGACACGGAAAGCGCGCCTCGAGCGCGGCGATGTCCCAGGTCGCCGCGATGCAGCCCGGCTGGAATCTCGGCAACTCCCTCGATGCCACCGGCGACGACGAGACGTCATGGGGAAATCCCCGTATCACCGAGACGCTGCTCGACAATGTCAGGGCACAGGGGTTCAACAGCATTCGCATTCCCGTGACATGGAGCCGGCACCAGGGTCCGGCGCCGGACCACGCCCTCGAGGCGGAATACCTCGACCGCGTCGAGGAGGTCGTCGACTGGGCGCTGGCCGACGGCTTCCACGTCATGGTCAACATTCATCACGACTCCTGGCAGTGGATCGCGGACATGCCGGCCGACCGCGCCGGCGTGCTCGCCCGCTACAACGCCATCTGGGAGCAGCTGGCCGACACCTTCCGGGACCACCCGTCCAGGCTGGTGTTCGAAAGCGTCAACGAACCGCAGTTCAACGGCGGCCAGGACGACGCCCGGAACGCGGAGCTGCTGGACGAGCTCAACACCTCGTTCCACCGCATCGTGCGCCAGTCCGGCGGCGGCAACACCGACCGCCTGCTCGTCCTGCCGACCCTGCACACCTCCGCCGACCAGGCACGGGTGGACGAACTGGCCGACACCATCGCCGCCCTCGGCGACCCCCGCGTCGCCGCGACCGTGCACTACTACGGCTACTGGCCCTTCAGCGTGAACGTGGCGGGCGGCACGCGCTTCGACGCGACCGCGCAGAAGGACCTGACCGATGCGTTCGACCGCGTCCACGACACCTTCGTGGCCCGGGGCGTCCCGGTGATCCTCGGCGAGTACGGCCTGCTGGGCTTCGACCGGCACACCGGCACCATCCAGCAGGGCGAGAAGCTGAAGTTCTTCGAGTACCTCGGGTACCACGCCCGCATCAGGAACATCACGACGATGCTGTGGGACAACGGCCAGCACTTCCGGCGCACCGACTTCCGCTGGAACGACCCGGAGCTGTTCGCCCAGATCAGGTCCGGCTGGAGGACCCGGTCGGGCACGGCCTCCTCCGACCAGGTCTTCAGCGCCCGCGGCGACGCCGTCACCGCCAAGACGCTCACCCTGAACCTCAACGGCACCTCCTTCACCGGACTGCGCCACGGCTCCACCGATCTGGTGCGCGGCAGGGACTACACCGTCCGGGGCGACCGCCTCACCATCACCGCCGCCGCGCTCGCCCGGCTGAGCGGTTCCCGGGCCTACGGCACCAACGCGGTGCTGCACGCGCGGTTCTCGCGCGGCGTGCCCTGGCGGATCGACCTGATCACCCACGACACGCCCGTCCTGCGCGACGCGACCGGTACGACGGACTCCTTCGCCGTTCCCACCGACTTCCGCGGCGACAGGCTCGCCACGATGGAGGCCAGATACGCCGACGGCACCAACGCGGGCCCCCACGACTGGACGCCCTACAAGGAGTTCGACCGCGCGTTCGCACCCGACTACGCGGGCGGCGCCACCACCCTGACGTCCGACTTCTTCGCCGAGGTCAGGGACGGCGCCCGTGTGACGCTCACCTTCCACTACTGGAGCGGGGCGAAGGTGACCTACCACGTCACCAGGTCCGGGAACTCGGTCACCGGCACCACTGCCTGACCGTCGCCGCCCCGGCCCCGGGCGGGTCCGCGCCCGGGGCCGGGGCGGCGCGCGTCTCACAGAACGCGCTGCCCCTTGCCCAGGGCCACCACGCCGTTCTCCGAGACGGAGTACAGCTCCCGGTCGCTTCGCTCGTCGACCCCGACCGCGGCGCCGGGCGGCACCTCTATGTGCTTGTCCAGGATCGCCCCCCTGACGATCGCGCCGCGCCCCACGCGCACGTTGTCGTGCAGGACGCAGTCCTGCACGACCGCTCCCTCCTCGACCACCACACCCGGCGAGAGGACCGAGCGGGTCACCTGGCCGCGGATCAGGCAGCCCGCGCTGACGATGGACTCCCCCGCGATGCCCCCGGCGTTGAAGCGGGCGGGCGACAGCTGGGAGGAGTGGGTGTAGACCGGCCAGTCGCGGTTGTACAGGTTGAAGGCCGGGCGCTCGGCGATCAGGTCCATGTGGGCGTCGTAGTACGCGTCGAGGGTGCCCACGTCACGCCAGTACCCCTGGTCGCGGGCGGTCTCGCCGGGCACGTGGTTGGTGTTGAAGTCGTACAGCTGCGCCTCGCCGCTCTCGGTGAGGATGGGCAGGATGGAACCGCCCATGTCGTGCACGGAGTTCTCGTCCTCGGCGTCCTTGAAGAGGGCCTCCACCAGTGCCCTGGTGGTGAAGACGTAGTTGCCCATGGAGGCGAGGACGGAGTCGGGGTCGTCCTTCAGGCCCGGCGGATCGGCCGGCTTCTCCAGGAAACCCTCGATCGTCCGGCCGTCCGGACCGGGTTTGATGACGCCGAAGGCGGAGGACTCCGCGCGTGGCACCCGGATGCCGGCGACGGTGACCCCGGCGCCGCCGTCGATGTGCTGCCGCAGCATCTGCCGCGGGTCCATGCGGTAGACGTGGTCGGCGCCGAAGACCGCGATGTGGTCGGGGCGCTCGTCCTGGACCAGGTTCAGCGACTGGAGGATGGCGTCGGCGCTGCCCAGGTACCAGTGGGGGCCGAGGCGCTGCTGGGCGGGCACGGGCGTGACGTAGTTGCCCAGCAGACTCGACATCCGCCAGGTGGTGGTGATGTGCCGGTCCAGCGAGTGCGACTTGTACTGGGTCAGGACGCAGATCCGCAGGATGTCGCCGTTGACCAGGTTGGACAGCACGAAGTCGACCAGGCGGTACGTCCCGCCGAAGACGACCGCGGGCTTGGCACGGTCGGCCGTGAGCGGCATCAGCCGCTTGCCCGCCCCGCCGGCCAGCACGATTCCCAGCACCGAAGGTCCGCCGCGTCGCATCGCAGCTCCTCTCTCGCCTCCGCTCCGCCCCGGCCGCACGTCTGTGGGGCCGGTGAGCCGCTTCGGCTCCGCGGGCGAGGGTCTCGGCACGGGCGCCCGCACCGCCGTGGACGCCCGGCGGAAACCCCGCGGCGGCCGGGTCCGCCCTCATACGGCCCTGTCCCCCGAACGTCCTGTTCCAGGGTCGCTCACCCGGCGCGGTTGCGAAAGTCGATCTCCCGGTCGCACACCGGGCCCGTCGGCTCTACCCCACGAGCCGGAAGGCCAGGCAGGCCACGGGGGTGCGGTCGGTGACCGGGGTGCCGATGCGCTCCCAGAACCGGCGGTGGCCCTCGCGCCACTCCTCGAGGGAGGCGTCCCCCTCGCCCTCGGCTGCGGCGTGTTCCCAGGTCACCTCGCCGAAGGGCTTGATCTCGACACCGGTGATCTCGACGGTGGCGACGCGCCGGCCGTGGTCGTCCAGCAGCGCCAGCCGCTCACCCGCGTACTCCAGGCCCTCCGTCTCCTGCGCGTACTCCTGGAGCAGACCGGTCGTGGCGGTCTTCGCCCCGGCGAGGACGAGCGCGTTCAGGCGGGCCCGCAGGTCCCCCGGCGTGCCCAGCTCCAGAGCGCGCATACCGTCCACCCGGGGCCACATCGGTCCACCACCTCGTCTCACCGCCGCCTCGGCATGTCCTTCGCCCCGTGCGACGTCCTCACGCGATCGTACGCCCCGGGCCGGTCCGGGCCGCCTGCTCGTCCGCCGTCACGCCAGCGTTTCGGCGACCACCGCCGCCGCTTTCGCGATCAGTTCGTCGTCGTGGGCGGCGTCCTCCTCGTCGCGGTTCGACATGATCGCCACGACGATGGGAGCGGCGTCGGGCGGCCACACCACGGCGATGTTGTTGCGCACTCCGTAACCACTGCCGGTCCCGGTCTTGTCGCCGACCGCCCAGTCCTCGGGCATGCCGGCCCTGATGAGTCCGGTCCCGGTGACGTTGGTCCGCAGCCACTCGGCGAGCTGCGCGCGTTCGCCTTCTTCGAGGACGTCGCCGAGGACGAACGCGCGCAGGTTCCCGGCGAACGCGCGCGGCGTGCTGGTGTCCCGCGTCTCGCCCGGGGCCCAGCGGCTCAGTTCCGGCTCCCGCCGTTCCATCCGGGTGACGTCGTCACCGAGCTCCTCCAGCACGGCGTCCAGTCCCCCGGGGCCGCCCACCGCGTCGAACAGCAGGTTGGCCGCGGTGTTGTCGCTGAAGCGTACGGCGGCCTCGCACAGCTCACGCAGGGTCATCCCGGTTCGGACGTGCTTCTCGGTCACCGGGGAGTGGGCGATCAGGTCGTCCTCGGAGTACTCGATCACCTTCTCCATTCCGTCCGGCGAGTGCTTCAGCAGCACGGCGCCGGCGGCCAGTGCCTTGAACGTGGAGGCGTAGGCGAAGCGTTCGCCGTCGTTGTAGGCCACCTCGCGTCCGGTGCCGGTGTCCACGGCGTAGACGCCCAGCCGCGCGTCGAACTCGCGCTCCAGTTCCTCCAGGTCGCGGACGAAAGGCTTGGCGGCCGCGGTCGGCTCCGCCGTCGCGCTCGGCTTCGCGTCCGAGCTCGGCGGGGACGGCGCGGCCGGGGACGCGTCCGATCCGCACGCGGCGAGCGGAACGAGGGCGAGCGCGATGAGCGCGCCGAGGGCGCGCCGGGCATGGATGCGCCGCATGGGCCGGACCTCCTGTACGTCCCGTCCACGGGGTGTGCGACGGAAGGGGACGATGCGGCGCCCCATTGTGGTGCACGGCCCTGCGGCCCGGTGCGCTGACGCGCCGTCCCGCGCCGAACCGGCACGGGGGCGGGCCATGGTGCGGATGCCGCGCAGGCGTTGCGTATCGCCTGGAGCCGCCCTGTCAGAGGGCGAGGACGGCCACGCTTCCCAGATAGACGGCGAGCAGCACGATGCCGTCGAATCCGAGCCGCAGCCAGCCGCGCTTCTGCCGCACCAGCATGCCTCCCAGCAGCACGGTGGTCATCAGCAGGGCGGCGCTGGTGAGGAAGAGCTGGTCGGCGCCGGCCGCGTGGTAGAGCGAGCCGCCGCGGAAGAAGAGGTCGCCGATGGCGAGGTTGAGCACGTCCAGGCAGTTGCCGCCCACGATGGCCGCTATCGCCAGGGTCACCGCCCCGCGCCGTACCGCCGCGACCGCCGTCACCGTCTCCGGCAGCGCGTTGACCCCGCCCATCAGGACCGCGCCGACGAAACCCGCGTTCATCCCGGTCACGTCCAGCAGGCTCTCGGCCGCCCGGGCCACGGCCCAGCCGCCCAGCGCGACCATGCCCGCGACCGCCAGGAACTCCCCCCACAGACCGCGGCTGCCCCGCCCGGCGAAACGCTCCTCGTCCGGTGTGTCCGGGACGGTCTCACGGGTGCGGACCGCCCGCCACATCGGCTCGTCCTGATCACGGATCAGCCGTATCCCGCCCCAGTAGAAGGCCGCCAGCACCAGTGAGGCCGGGTGCACTCCCAGCACCGTGACCTCGGGGCCGAAGGAGGCCATCAGCGCCAGGCCGAGCAGGGCGATGAGCAGGCAGCCGAACAGCACGTTGGGCAAGGACGCCGCGGCGTGCTCCAGGTTGACCTTCCGGTAGGAGGCGTCGGCGACCACCACCGCCAGGGTCTGAGCCGCGATGCCGCCCACCGCGTTGCCGTACGCCAGGGTGGGCTGGCCGTCCGCCGCGCTGACCGCCGTCATCACGATGCCCGACAGGGATGTGATCAGTCCGAAGAAGACCGCGCCGAACAGCGCCTCGCCCCAGCCCGTCCGGTCTGCGAGGGTGTCGCCCAGCGCCGCGAGCCGGACGCTGCACACCACGGTGACGGCCGCGGCCGCCAGGAAGATCGCGATACTCCAGCCCAGGCTCCACGATCCGGTCCAGGCTGCGAGCATCTTCACCCTCCTCGTCACACGTGTCACGGTCCTCTGCCGCATGCCCAGAGCACCGGCGAACAGACCACCGGAAACGGGCGAACGCGCCGGTGGTGCCCGCCCTCCCTCTCACCCTCTTCCCTGGACGGCGACGGCGACGGCGCCGTGAGGGGTGAGCGGTTGGCGGTGAGGGGTGGGCGGACAGGAGAGGTGACGCCCGTTCAGGGTCCGTTTTCGGCCTTTCCCGCTCCGGTCACCTCAGTACGCCCCGGGCAGGGGTCCGCACCCCCTATCCTTCTACAGACATGTAGAAAACACGAGGAGGTCGTGTGCGCCGCCCGCTGCCCGCGCGCGTTCCGCCGGGACGGACCGCGGCGGTCCACGACTCAGGGGGCCGGGCCTCGGAGCCGATCGGTCAACGCACGGACCGGCCGCCGCGGTTCCGGCCGAAGGGCGTGGCGTTCCGCGTCCGGTGGCGCGCCTTCGGACGCCGTTCCGCCCGCACCCGCACCTCACTCACACACCGTCAGCCTGGGAGGGCGTACGTGGCTTCGATCGACCTGGACAAGGTGCTGGACAAGGCGTGGGCGGACAAGGCCCTGCCGGAGATACTCCAGGCGCCCGTCTCCGCCATGAAGGGTGTCTCCGACCGCGACGGCGAACTGCTGGACGAGGCGTTCGGCGTGAAGACCGTGGCCGATCTGGCCGGGTTGAAGTACGTCCGCTGGGCCCAGGCGCTGGCCGCGCTGGACACCACCGCCAAGTAACCCCGATGGGCCGCGCGGCGCCGCGCACGGCACAGCCCCCGCTCCCCCGTCGCGGCGCCGCGCGCCCTCACAGCACAGACACACGCACACGTAAAGGAGAACGCCGCGATGGTGTTCAAACGGCTGCTCGGCTCGCTCGGTGTGGGCGGCCCCACGGTGGACACGGTCCTGGACCCGGGCGCGGCCCTGCCGGGCGGTCCTCTGTCCGGGCAGGTGCATCTCAAGGGCGGCAGCGCCGACTTCGACATCGAGCACATCACCCTGGAACTGATCGCCCGTGTCGAGGTCGAGCACGAGGAGGGCGAGTCCGAGGGCGGGATCGTCTTCGAGCGCTTCACCGTGGCCGGCGGCTTCCGCCTGACCGAGGGCGAGGAGCGCGCCGTTCCGTTCACCGTGACGCTGCCGTGGGAGACCCCGGTCACCGAGCTGTACGGCCAGCCCCTGGGCATCGTCCTCGGGGTGCGCACCGAGCTGGCCGTGGCCGGCGCGAAGGACAAGGGCGACCTCGACCCGCTGACCGTCGGCCCGCTGCCCGCTCAGGAGGCGGTCCTGCAGGCGCTGGGACAGCTCGGGTTCGGCTTCAAGTCCGCCGACCTGGAGTACGGCCGCATCCACGGCACCGGGCAGACCCTGCCCTTCTACCAGGAGATCGAGCTCACCCCCGCTCCGCAGTACGCGCACGCGGTCAACGAGATCGAGGTGACCTTCCTGGCCCACCCCGGTGGCATGGAGGTGGTGCTGGAGGCCGACAAGCGCGGTGGCCTGTTCTCCGGCGGGCACGACGCCCTCACCCGGTTCGCCGTCGGTCACCAGGACGTCCGCGACTGGAACACCGAGGTGGACGGCTGGGTCAGACAACTCGTCGAGCACCGTGCCGCGTACGGGGCACACGGCGGGTACGGCCACGCCGACCCCTACGGCCACCACCACGGCGAGCACCACGACGGCCACCGCTCCGGTCCCGGTATGGGCACCGCCATCGCCGCGGGCGCGGCCGGGCTCGCGGTCGGCGTCGCCGGCGGGATGGTCGCGGCCGAGGTCGTCGACGAGATCGGCGACGCCTTCGAGGACGAGGACGAGGGCGACGAGGGCTGACCCGCAGGGTCTGTGTCCGGGCCGCGGTGGTGCGCGGCCCGGACCCCCGCCGCCGCTCCCGGCGGCGGGGGCGGTGGTCGGCGAGGCCGCCGCTCCCGGCGGTCTACAGCGGGGTGGCCGCCTTGAGCACGAGGAAGAGGGTGACGGCGGAGTTCGCCGACGACAGCGCCGAGACGGTCGTTCCCGCCGCGGCCGTCCAGGCCGCCAGCCCCGCCGTGGTGAACACCGGCGGCCAGCTGCGCACCGCCGGAGCAGGCTCCAGCAGGGCTGCCACCCGCCGCGGTACCGGCCCGGCCCCGGCGAAACGGGCGAGTGCCGGGGCCGGGCCGGTACCGCGGGAGACCAGCGCGGCCCTGCCCACCGCCCGGGCCACCGCCCGCCGGCTGCCGACCGCCTCCGCCGCCTCCTCGTCCGCCCACCGCTCCGTCGTGTAGGACACCGCCGTCCGCAGCGGCCGCAGGAAGGGGTTCGCCCGCGCGGCCAGGTGTACCACCAGCAGAAATCGGTGGTGTCGGCCGGTCAGATGCGCCCGCTCGTGCGCGAACAGCGCCCGCCGCTCCTCACCCCCCAGGCACGACAGCATCGCCGTGGACACCACCACCCGTCCCCGCCGGCCCCGGCCCGCGGGCAGCGCGTACGCGTACGGCTCGCCGTCGGGCAGGACCGCCACGGAGCGGCCGCGCGCGCCCGTCAGCGCCCGTACCGCCCGGCGCCGCACCCGGCGGTGCACCCACAGCGTCCGCGCGCAGGCCGCCACGACCGCCAGCAGCGCTGGGATGGCCGCCCGGCCCGCGACCTCGTCGTAGGGGACCGCCTCGCGTACCTCCTCGTCCGACCAGCCGTCCGGCAGCGGGTTGCCCGGCAGCTGTGCCGTGCCCACCACCATCAGCAGCACCAGGCACACCGTGCTGCACACCGCCAGCACACCGGCCGCCGCCGACAGCAGCACCGTGGCGGTGCGCGGGTGCAGATGCTGCTCGGCCAGGCGCGCGATCGGCCAGGCCGTCAGCGGCAGCACCAGCGGCAGGAAGACGAAGACCCCCACAACCGCCTCATTCCCCCGGCTCTTCGGCCCGCTCCAGCAGCTCCCGCAGCAGCCGCTCGTCTCCCGGCGGCAGGGAGGTCACAAAACTCGCCAGCACCGCCTGACGGTCACTCTCCCCGTCCAGCACCCGCCGCATGCGCAGCGCCGCCAGCCCCGCCTCGTCCGCCGTCGGCGACCACACGAACGAGCGTCCCGCCTTCTCCCGCACCACCGCGCCCTTGGCCAGCAGCCGGGTCAGAATGGTGATCACGGTGGTGTACGCCAGATCGCCGCCGAGCCGCTCCCTCACCCAGGCGGTGTCCACCGGTCCCGGTGCCTGGCGCAGCGCCGACAGCACCTGCACCTCCAGCTCGCCCTGGCCGCGCCGGCGCGCACGGGGCCGCCCGGCCCTCTCCTGGTCCACCCTGCCGTCTCCTTCCAGCCATGCCCCCGTCACCCCGGCCGGGCCGGCCGTACATCGTAGGCGAGCGGTGGCCGGACCGGCACTCCGAGGCCTCCGCGCCTCCGCGGACCGTGAGGTCTTCGGCGGCCGGGCCGGGGCGCGGCGCCGGCGCGCGCACCCGTCAGTCCGCTCCGACGTCGTCCAGGAAGGCGAGCATACGGGTCAGGACCTTCACGCAGGCGTCCACGTCGGCCCCGGTCAGGCCGCCTCCCACCTGGCCCAGCAGCGCCTGCTCGCGCGCGTGCAGCGCGCCGACGGCCGCCCTGCCCCGGTCGGTCAGCCGGATCAGCGGGGACCTCCGGTGAGCCGGGTTGGGGACGGCCTCGGCCAGTCCCCGCTCCACCGCGTCGTTGACCATCCGCTGCACGAACTGCCGGCTCAGCGCCTGGGCGCGGCCCATCCGGGGCACCGTCATGGGTCCGTGCTCGCGCAGCAGATCCAGGACGGCGCGCACCCCGACTGACAGTCCGTCGGCCGGCGCGATCTGCTCCACCTTGCGGTGGGCCCGTCGGTACAGCGGGCCCACCAGGGCGAACACCTCGGCCAGTCGGTCGGCGAGTTCGCCGGGCGGCAGGGGATCGTCGGGAGTGCGGGTGTCCGTCATCCCGCCAGGATGACACCCCTGTTGCCAATCTCGCGGAAGAATGACACCTTGGTTGTCATGTCTGATCGTGGTGAACACTCGCGGACACTCACGTTCACAACCTCCGACGGCTCCCTCGCCTACCGCGACGAGGGAACGGGGCCGACCGTGGTCCTGCTCCACGGCGGCCACCTCGACCACACCATGTGGGACGAGCAGATCCGGGCCCTCTCACCGCACCACCGCGTCATCGCTCCGGACGCCCGCGGACACGGCGGCTCCTCGAACGCGACCCGGCCGTTCCGCCCCGCCGACGACCTCGCAGCGCTGCTGCGGCACCTCGACGCCGCGCCGGCCGTCCTCGTCGGACTCTCCATGGGCGGGGCCACCGCGGTCGACACCGCGCTCGAACACCCCGGACTGGTACGCGCCCTGGTCGTCAGCGGCGCCGGAACCAGCCGGCCGGTCTTCGAGACCTCCTGGAGCCGGCGGCTCCTGGCCGAACAGCGGCACGCGATCGCCTCCGGTGATGTCGAGGGCTGGCTGGACTCCTTTCTGCTCTTCGCCGTCGGGCCGCACCGCGACCTCGGCGACCTCGACCGGGAGGTGGTACGGCGGTTGCGCACGACGGCCCTGCGGACGGCCGCCAAGCACACGGGCGACGAGCCGGACCTCCTCGCCCCGGTCCCAGACCCCTGGGGGCGGGCCGCGGAAATCGGTGTGCCGCTCCTGGCGATCAACGGCGCGATCGACTCCCACGACCACATCGCCATGGCCGAACGCCTCGTCCGCACGGTCCCCGGCGGCCGCGCCGAGACCATCGAGGGCGCGGCCCACTACCCCAACATGGAGAACCCCGCCGCCTACAACGCCCTGCTGTCCGAATTCCTGCGGACCCTTCCGGACCGAGGGGCGGGGCGGACAGGGCCGCGGGAGTCCTTGCGGTAGCGCTGCCTGCCATCCCGGGCCGAGAATCGGAGCGGAAAGCCGCTTTCGCACCGTTCGTTCTTGCCTGTGAGGCAAAGAACTTGCCCCACAGGCACAAACATGGCTCAATGAATGCATGGGCCAAAGAACTCCCGACACGGGCATGGACCTGCCCAGTGTCGCGCCCCGCCTGCGCGAGCTGCGCAGGCGGGGCGGACTCACCCTGGAGGCCGCCGCCGAGCGGCTCGACCTGTCCCCGGCGCACCTGTCCCGTCTGGAGACCGGGCAGCGCCAGCCGTCGCTGCCGCTCCTGCTGGCCCTCGCCCGGACCTACGGCACCACGGTCGCGGACCTGCTGGGCGAGGCTCCCCCCGACAGGGATCCGGTCATCCGGGCCGGGCAGGTGGAACCGGTCGAGGCCGGCGGCTGGGTCTACCGGCAGGCCGGCGGATCACGGCGGGCCATGCAGGCACTGCGCGTGCACATCCCCCCGGACGCCCAGAACGACCTGGTCCGCACCCACGCCGGAGAGGAGTGGCTGTACGTCCTCACCGGCCGCCTCCGCCTCGCTCTGGGAAGCGACGAGCACCTTCTCGGCCCCGGCGACTCGGCCCACTACGACAGCCTGACGCCCCACCGGATCACCGCCGTCCCCCCGGAGGGGGCCGACCTGCTCTTCGTCCACACACTGCTGCGGAGCGACGTCGGCGATCTGTGTCTGGGCGGCGGGGGATGACCCGCCCGGCGAGGCGCCCGGCGGCACACCGACTCATCGCGACCTTCGGAAGGTGACACCCATGCCGAGTGAAGACACCGGTGTCGAGCGCGGCGACGGCCGCTTCCCCCGTGGACTCGTTCTCCGCCTGTTCGCCTACATAGTCGCGGGTCACGTCTTCGCGTTCTTCCTCTACCTGCTGTTCACGCTCGGAGGCGAGTAACCCCTCCCGCCTTCGCGGCGCCGGTGCGCGGTCGCTTTCGGCCGCGCACCGGCGCCGGACGGGAAGGACCGCCCGCCTCCTCAGGTCTTGGCCCGGTAGGCCCTCATCGCCAGCGGGTAGAAGACCGCCGCTATCCCCACCGCCCAGACCAGCGACCACAGCAGCGGCCGGCCCACCTCGCCGCCCAGCAGCAGACCGCGGTACGCGTCCGACAGGTGGGTGACCGGGTTGACGTCCGCCCAGGCCTGGAGCCAGCCGGGCATGGTGTCGACGACGACGAAGGCGCTGCTGGTGAAGGTGATGGGGAAGATCAGGGTGAAGCCGAACGCCTGGACCTTCTCCGCGTCGCCCGCCAGCATGCCGATCAGCACCGCGCACCAGGACACCGCCGCCGCGAAGACGACGAGCAGCAGCGCACCCGCCAGGAAGCCGCCGAAGCCGCCGGTGACGCGGAAGCCGAGCGCCAGACCGAGGGCGATCATCAGCAGCATCGCCCACACATGCTTGGCCAGGTCGGCCGTGATCCGGCCGATCAGCGGGGCGGAACGGGCTATCGGCAGGCTTCGCAGCCGGTCGAAGACGCCCTTGGTGAGGTCGGTGTTGAGGGCCAGCGCCGTGTAGGTGGTCATGAACAGGGTGTTCTGGACGATGATCCCCGGCAGCGCGTACGTCAGGTAGACGTCGGGTGACCCGGCCATCTGGCCACCGAGCACATAGGTGAAGAGGAAGACGAACATGATCGGTGTGATGCTGTAGTCGACGAGCTCGAGCGGGTTGTGCTTGATGGCGACCAGGCTGCGCCACGCCATGGTGGCGGTCTGCCGCAGTCCGGCGCCCGGGCGGACCCTGCCGCCGGCCGCGACGGGGGTGCCGGCTGTCGTGGCGGTCATGACGCGCTCACCGTCCTCTCCTCGTTCCGCTCCCCGGCCCGGGCGTCCGCTTCCCGCCGTCCCCCGTCCGGCCCGGCACGGTGGCCGGTCAGCGCGAGGAAGACCTCGTCCAGCGAAGAGCGGCGCAGCATCAGCTCGCCGACCGCGATACCGGCTCCGTCCAGACCGCGGACCACCGCGGGCATCAGCTCCGGATCGCCGACCGGCGCCGTGACCGCCTCCCCCTCGATCCGGGTCTGGGGCCCGGCCGCCCGCGCCACCAGGGAGTGCGCGGCCGCCAGGTCGCCCTCCCGCAGCGGCCGCACCTGGAGCACCTGGCCGCCCACCTGCGACTTCAGCTCGTCGGGGGTGCCCTCGGCGATGACCCTGCCCTTGTCGATCACCACGATCCGGTCGGCGAGCAGATCCGCCTCGTTCAGGTACTGCGTGGTCAGCAGCGCGGTCACGCCCTCGGCGACCAGGCCGCGCAGCATGTCCCACAGCTCCCCGCGGCTGCGCGGGTCGAGGCCGGTCGTCGGCTCGTCGAGGAAGAGAATGCTGGGCCGGCCCACCAGACTCGCCGCCAGGTCCAGCCTGCGCCTCATGCCTCCCGAGAACGTCTTCACCGCTCGCCCGGACGCCTCCGTCAGCCCGAAGCGCTCCAGCAGCTCGGCCGCCCGTGCCTTCGCCCGGCGCCTGGGGATCCCCAGCAGCCGCCCGATCAGCAGCAGGTTCTCCGTGCCGGTGAGGTTCTCGTCGACCGCCGCGTACTGGCCGGTCAGACCGACCAGGGAGCGCACGACCCCCGCCTCGCGCACCACGTCGTGGCCGGCGACCTCGGCCCGCCCCGCGTCCGGCTGGAGCAGGGTGGCGAAGATCCGCACGGCGGTGGTCTTGCCCGCTCCGTTCGGCCCGAGCAGCCCCAGCACCGTCCCGGTGCGGGCCTCCAGGTCCACGCCGTCCAGCGCCCTGGTGTCCTTGAAGCGTTTGGCCAGGCCCTCGGCCTGGATCGCGTACGCGCGTGCCATGGGGGTTCGCCTCCTCGAACCGAGGTCGCGTTCGGGTGCCGCATCCGGGCCCCCGCCTCGGGGAGCGGCCCTACGAACAACTGTGACGCACGCCACTGACAGCCGTCGCGGTGGTCCGATCGCGTAGGGTCGGCGGGATGGCGAGGTATTTCGACGTGCACCCCGACAACCCCCAGCAGCGCACCATCGGCACCGTGGTGGACGGCATCCGGTCCGGCGGACTCGTCGCGTATCCCACCGACTCCTGCTTCGCGCTGGGATGCCGGCTGGGCAACCGCGACGGCATCGCCCGGATCAGGTCGATCAGGAACCTCGACGACCGCCACCACTTCACCCTGGTGTGCCGGGACTTCGCGCAGATGAGCCAGTTCGTGCGCATCGACAACGACGTGTTCCGGGCGATCAAGGCGGCCACGCCCGGCAGCTACACCTTCATCCTTCCCGCGACGAAGGAGGTGCCGCGCCAGCTGCTGCACCCGAAGAAGAAGACGGTGGGGGTCCGCATCCCCGACCATGTCGTCACCCGGGCCCTGCTCGACGAGCTCGGCGAGCCGCTGCTGTCCAGCACCCTGCTCCTGCCCGGCGAGGAGGAGCCGCTGACGCAGGGCTGGGAGATCAAGGAGCGGCTCGACCACGTGGTCGACGCCGTGCTGGACTCGGGCGACTGCGGCACCGAGCCGACCACGGTCGTCGACTTCTCCGGAGGCGAGGCGGAGATCGTGCGCCGGGGAGCGGGCGACACCTCCCGGTTCGAGTGACCGGGCCGACTCCCCCGCCCCCCGGCTCCCTGTCCCCGAGACCCTTCGATGGAGGCACCGACATGACGAGCACCCCGCCGGTCACGCTGGAGGACGTCCGCGACGCCGCGGCGCGGATCGAGGGCGTCGCCCACCGCACCCCCGTGCTGCGCTCACGCACCCTGGACTCCCTCGCCGGCGCGGAGGTCTTCCTCAAGTGCGAGAACCTCCAGCGCGTCGGGGCCTTCAAGTTCCGCGGCGCCTACAACGCCGCCTCACGCCTGTCGTCCGAGCAACTGGCCCGGGGCATCGCCGCCTACTCCTCGGGCAACCACGCACAGGCCGTCGCCCTGGCCGCGCGTGAGCTGGGCACCACCGCGGTGATCCTGATGCCCGAGGACACCCCCCGCTCCAAGCTGGAGGCCACCGCCGGATACGGAGCGGAGATCGTCACCTACGACCGCTACACCGGTGACCGGGTCGCCCTGGGCGGGGCGCTGGCCGCCGAGCGCGGGCTGACGCTGATCCCGCCCTACGAGCACCCGCACATCATCGCCGGCCAGGGCACCGCCGCGCTGGAGCTGATCGAGGAGGTGGGCGAGCTCGACGCCCTGGTGGCCCCGGTCGGCGGCGGCGGGCTGATCGCCGGCAGCGCCACGGCCGCCAAGGGGCTGCTGCCCGGGATCCGGGTGATCGGTGTCGAGCCGGAGGCCGGGGACGACACCAGGCGTTCGCTGGAGTCGGGGGGACGTGTCTCGATCCCCGTGCCGCGCACCATCGCCGACGGTCTGGCCGCGGAGACGCCCGGGGAGCTGACCTTCTCCGTCAACCGCCGGCTGGTCGACGAGATCGTCCTGGTGGACGACGACCGGATCCGCGAGGCGATGCGGCTGGCCTTCGAACGGCTGAAAACGGTCGTCGAGCCCAGCGGCGCCGCCGCCTTGGCGGCCGTGCTCGCCGGGCGCCCGGATCCTCTCCCGCGCCGTATCGGCGTCATCGTCTCCGGTGGCAACGTCGGCGCGCGGCGCTTCGCCGAGCTCCTCGGGGGCTGACCGCCCCGGGGGCACCGGCCACTGAGCCGGGCGGGCCGACCGGTCGGCCCGCCCGGCTCAGTGGCCGGAATGGTCTGAATGGTCGGAGTGGTCGTGGTCATCGCCCTGCGGCGGGCGGAGGGACGCTCCCGGTACGGCGCCGGAGAACTGCCCGGCCGCGCCGTTGCGGGCGCCCTCGGGCCATACGAGTACCTGGTAGCCGACGGCCACGATGTCGGGCACGGCCCAGGCGCTCAGTTCCGTCGTGCTCTCGCCCGGCGCCAGTTCGCCCTCGAAGCCGCCGTCGTCGTCGGCCCTCTGGGCCATGCCGCCCACCTCGACCCCCACCCACTGGAC
>NZ_JAKMAY010000104.1:0-17872 GCF_022015835.1 Streptomyces sp. ICN903
GCTGCCAGCCGGAGCCGCCGGGGGTCCAGGTGGAGACGTCGGTGGTGCCGGTGCCGGATGCGCCGAGGTAGACGTACGAGCCCTGTACCCAGGCGCTCAGCTGGTACTGGGAGTCCGGCTGTACGGTCACGGTCTGGGTGCACTTGGCGTTGTCGCTGCCGGCGGGGGTGGCCTTCAGCGCCGCGGTGCCGCCGTGGACGGGGGAGGAGACGGTCGTGCCGCTGCCGGCGGAGCAGGTCCAGCCGTTCAGGCCGGACTCGAAGCCGGCGTTCCGCACCAGGTTCGGCTCGGCGGCCCCGGCACTGCCCGAGAGCCCGCCGAACGCCACCGCGCCGAGGGCGACCGCCCCGACGCCGAGGGCCGCGGTGATCCTGGTGCGGGCGCGCGCGGTACGGCGCGCGCCGGGCGCCGCGTCTCTCCCGCCGTCCGTGGTGTCTGTTCGCGTCCTGCGTTCCACTGCTGCCTCCGTGCGTAGGGGGTGAGCGCGCGTGGGGAGACGGTGGCCACCGTGCTGAGCCGGAAGAATGGTTCAGACCAATGAGGATGTCAAGGGGGGCGGTACTCCGGGCACGCGGGAACCTCCGCGGGAGAGGGCCGTGGAGCCGGCCCGGCGCGAACTTTGGGCCCCGGGTGGGTCCTTGGGCCCATGAAGTCCGCTGTGACGGGTGCATACAGTGTGCCCGGCATATCAAAGGACGATCAGAGGGGCGCCGCGGATGCGTGGGACAGGGGGGCCGTCGTGGGCCGGTGAGGCACACGGGCGGGCGACACGTGAGAGCGGAGGAGGCTTCGCACTCGTACGCGCCTGGTCCGTCGGATTCGTGGTGCTGCTGATCACCGAGTACCTGCAGGTCACCTATCTCTACGAGGTCTTCGCCACCACCGAACGCCTGGAGTCCTTCGGCGGCCGGCTGCTGCTGGTGCACCTGCCGAACGCGGTGTGCATCGCGCTCGCCGCGTGGGCGGCCGGGCGAGTGCACCGGGAGCCTTTCCGGTACTCGTCCGTACGGCACGCCCTCGCGGTCTTCACGATCCCGGTCTTCGCGCAGGTGATCACCATCGTCCTGAACTGGGACCGGGCGTCGGTGGAGGGCCTTCTGATGTCCTGCGCCGTCATGGTGGTCGGCGCCTTCACCGGTTACGTCGCCGATCGGCTGCAGGAGGGGGAGCGATGAGGGGGAGACAGGCCGGCCGGGCGGCCGCAGGAGCGGGGAGCGGCCGCAGGGCGGTCGCGGCCGACACGGGAGCGACGACCCTGGAGTACGTCGGTGCGGTGCTGCTCGCCGCGGCCGTCGTCCTGGCGCTGGTCGCGACCGGGGTCGCCGGTTCCGTAGGGGACAGGTTCCGCTGCTCCATCATGTCCATCTGGGGCGGCGGAAGCTGTTCCTCCGGCAACGAGGGGGCGGAGAAACCGGCGAACGACGCCGACTACGAGCCCCCGCTGTGCACCATCTCGACCATCACCGACAAGGCCGGCAGCAAGGCGAAGATCGGCTGGTTCGAGTGGGGCAACGAGTACGGCTTCCAGGACAAGGTCCACCAGGCGAACTACGACGTCAACGGGGACGGGAAGGTCGACGGGGACGACCAGCTGATCTACACCACCTTCACCAACTCCGCCTCGGCCGGCGTCACGATCGGCGCGGGCGGCGAGATCGAGGGGCTGGGGGAGGGACAGGTCGACCTCGGAGCCGGAGTCAAGGTCAACAACGGCGACACCTGGGTGTTCAAGAGCCGGGAGGAGGCCGAGGCGTTCCGCGAGGACCTCGAGGACCTGAAGATGTACGAGATGCGGCGCACCTCCCCCGGCGGGTCGCAGGCGGCCGTGGGCGACAGCATCCTGGCGATCTTCGGCAAGGGGCCGCTGGTCGAGGAGCAGAAGCTCCGCGACCGGATCGAGGAGAAGCTCGGCGACCGGCACATCAGCCACGGCTCCGTCGGCTCGTACGGCGAGGTCAACGGCGGCCTGTCGCTCGACGCCGGCTCCAGCGGCCGGCTCTCGGCCAAGCTCGGCGGCAACGCGAAGATCAGCAGCGACGTGCTCTTCACCAAGGACGACTACCGGGGCACCGAGTCCTACACCTACTCCGTGAAGGCGGAGGGCGAATGGGGCACCGGAGTCGGAGTGGGCGGATACGAGAAGGGCCAGCACAAGCAGGCCAACCGCTCCGCGACGGTGACCATCACCCGGGACCAGAAGACCGGCGAACTCGTCCGCATCGACTTCACCCAGACCACCGAGACCGGGGCCAGCGGCACGAGCGAGGGCGCGGGCGCGGACAACGGCAAGAAGGGCAAGGACGCCCGTGGCGGCAGCGTCGGGAGCACCGACAACTCGGGCGCCAGCAACATCGAGGTCTACACCAACACCCTGACCTTCCCGAAGGGGGAGAAGGGCGACGCCGACCGGGCCGTCGCGCAGGCGTGGCTGGACGGCAACGGTGACGGCAACGCGCCCCTGGAGTACATGCTGTCGAACAACGCGCCGACCTCCAGGCCCGGTTCGGACGACCCCTTCGGGCAGCTTCTGTTCGACAAGGGGAGGTCCAGCAAGACCACGTACGATGGCATGGCCGACGCGCAGGAGTACGGATTCGAGCTGAACCTGGGGCTGTCCGTGGGCCTCTCCGTCTCCATGGAGAACAAGGCCGAGACACTGGCGGACGCCGAGTTCCTGGGCGCGCCCCGGGGCGACAGGCGCGAGTACGTGCCGTACAGCTACTGCGCGCAGTGAGGATGGACGGGGCGATGCAAGAGCGGTTCGCGACCAGTGAGGAAACCCGGGGATGAGCTGGAGGTCGAGGCGTGGTCTGTGCGCGGCGGCGGTCGGTCTGGCCGGTGCGCTGCTGACCGGCTGCGGTGGCGGTGGTGAGGCGGCCCAGGTCCCCGAGGGCTGGGGCACGCTGAAGACCGAGCGGCTGACCGTCGCCTATCCGCAAGGGTTCGAGGAGACGGCCTCGCGGGACGGCGGTCCGTACGAGGTCGCCCGGGCCACTCTGACCGAGAAGGGGCGCATGACGGCCTCGATGACGGTCGAGTTCGACTTCGGGAAGGGGCTGAACGACGCGGACATGGCCGCGGGCGGAGCCAAGGCCCGCATCCAGCTGGGAGCGACCCCGGTGAAGACCACCGAGATCGAGGTGGCCGGTCCCGGGGGACGGGAGGAGGCCCGCCGCATCGACTACTCCTTCACCTTCCGGGGCAAGGAGGGCGGGCCGCCCGAGGGCACCGAGATGGACGGGGTGATGCTGGCCGGAGTGGACACCGAGCAGCGGCCCTACCTGATCACGGTGAACTCCGTCAAGGGCACCCTGTCCGAGCGGGATGTCGCGGACATCGCCGGCAGTGTCGAGTTGAAGTAGGCGTCCGGGAGGGGGCGGGATGGAAGCGGTCTTCCTGATCGCCGGTACGGTGGCGGCGGCCGTCTGCCTGCTGTGTCTGCGCAGGATCGCGGTGGTGCTGTGGCTGGTGGCGCGCGGGGAGCGGGCCCAGGGGTGGTGCGCGCGGCGCCGGATGGCCGCGTGGGGAGCGGGCACGGACGGTGTCCGCGGCCACCGTCCGGAGTTCGTCTTCGCCTTCCGGACCCCGGACGGGGACACGGTGGAGTTCAGGGACCGGCCGGGCGCCCTCGGGTACGAGGAGGGCGCGCCGGTCGGGGTCCGCTACGATCCGGCCCGCCCCCGCCGGCGGGCGACCGTCGCAGGCGGTGGCACCTGGGGGCCGCTGTACGTACCGGCCCTGGTCGCCGCGCCCACCGGGTTTCTCGCCGTGGTGCTCCTGCGCGCCCTGGCACTCCACAACGGCCTCGGATGAGAAGGGCGATCACATGACGGCTCCGGCGATCCTCGCCTCCCTGCCGCCCTCGCGGTTCGACGACGAACTCAGTCCCGGCCTCTTCGGCCTCTTCGTCCTCGTCCTGCTCCTCATATGCCTTCGGCGGGGGGTTCGCGCGGCACGGGAGGGCAGGGCCTTCACGCTGGTGTTCTGGGCCGTCGTCGCCGCGGCCGCGGCGACCGCGGGGGCGTACGCCTACGAACTCCTCTAGAAACGCGGGACTTCCCGGCACGGGGGCATCGCGTCCCGGGAGCGGAGGGCCGGGGCACATCGGTGTTCTCCATTGTGCGGGGCGTCGATAAGATGAGAGCGCGATTGGGCTGCACAGCTGACAACCTGCGGTTACAGGAGATTGCGGCCGAAGCGAACGGGGATCTTGAAGTGTCGACAGCGATCGCGGTCACCAGTGCCGATCTGGTACTCCCGCCGACGGATCAGCAGACGCCCACCGCGGCGCTCCTGCGGTCGCCGGACAGCCAGTCGCTGGAGGAGGCCGTCACCGACATGCGGCTCCTGCTGGAGCAGCAGGGATATGTCGTGGCCGTCTGCTCCGCAGGGCTCCGGCCGGCCTCCGAGCAGCGGCTGCGCACCGTTCGCTCGATCCTGGAGAGTGACAGGATCGCCCTCCTGCAGTCGGACCTTCCCCCGCTCGGTCTGGCCGTACTCGTCCGCCAGTTGCGGCAGTTGTCCGTCTGCGGCTTCAGCGCGGGCGTCGTCGCGTCGGCCGCTCGCCTGCTCTCCCACTACGTCCACGCCGGTGCGCTGCTCAACTCGGTCGCCAGGCTCGACCGGGTTCCGGTGAGCCTGAGAACACACGCGAAGTCATGGGTGCCGGGATCGCAGTTCGGGGTGGTCGCCGCTCCCGAGGCGCAGTTGGTCAAGGTCGGCAGCGGTTCCCTGACCGGGCCGCCCTTCGCCACGCACCTCCTGGTCGCCAAGGGGCAGTTGCAGTCCGACTGGGTCACCGGCACGCTCGCCTCCGAGTGGAAGGCCCAGGCCGTCCACGAAGCCGATCTGCCCGCCGACTCCCCCCGCTGGTGGGGTACCGGCAAACTGATCGAGTTCGCGGCCTATCTCCCCGACATCTCGATCCTCTATCAGCTTGTCTCGTCCGTGCGGCGCGAGCAGTGCCACTGGTGTGCAATGGAGTTCATAGGCGACCGCTGCGGCTTCTGCACCGCCCCGCTCCTGTCGCACGAGAACCAGAACCAGGCTTCCGGTGTCATGAACCAGGGGCCTTCCTGACACATGCGAGTCCAGAGGTGCTCGCGCGGCCCGTCCCACCGACCGTTCCTCTCCACACCCCTTACGAGGTTGTCCGGCTCATGAACTCCCGCCAGCGCCGCGGCGTCATACTCCTGCTCCTCTCCGTCCTCTGCGCCTTCATCGCGTTCGCGGGCGTCCTCTCCGTGATCAGCGATGTGAACTCCAAGGTCGGGCCGGAGGTCTCGGCCTATCAGGTGAAGAGTGACATCGCTCCTTACAGCCGACTCAGCGAGAAGCAGTTCGAGAAGGTGTCGATGCCCAAGCGCTGGCTCTCGGAGAACGCGGTGACCGACCTTTCCGAGATCGACGGGAAGATAGCGGTCACGCGACTGCGCGAGGGTTCCCTGCTGCAGAGCGACATGATCGTGGAGCGGCCGGCGCTGGAGGCCGGTGAGCAGGAGATCGCCATCATGATCGACGCCGCCACCGGTGTGGCCGGCAAGATCACGCCCGGCTCCAAGGTCAACATCTTCGCCACCTTCCCGGGCGACCAGGAGGGGACTCCGGCCCAGTCGAAGATCATCGTGGCCAACGCGAGGGTCCTGGACGTGGGCCAGCTGACCCCGCTGGACTCCAGGGACGGCGACGGTCCCCGCTCCAGCGAGGCCGTCCCCATCACCTTCGCGCTCAACACCCTGGACGCCCAGCGCGTCGCCTATGCCGAGTCGTTCGCGCAGAACGTCCGTCTCGCCCTGATCGCCCCGGGCAGCGACACCTCCCTCCGCCCGGGGGAGCGCACCTACGAAATCGGCAAGGACAAGTGAGACCGGATGGTCACCAGGATTCTCCCGGCCGTCGGTGACGCCGACGCCGCCCGATCCATCACCACCCTGCTCAGCCAGCTTCCCGACGCGGAACCGGCGATGCCGGTCGGAGACTCCACCCAGCTGATCGACACCCTCGCCCGCCTGGCGGGCGAATCGCTCGACGAGCTGCCCGAGGTCGTGCTCGTCTACGAGCGGATCGGACCGGTGCCGGCGCTCGAACTGATCCGGGAGGTCTCGCTCCGTTTCCCGGCGGTCGGGGTGGTCCTCATCACGGCGGACGCCACCCCGGGGCTGTTCTCCGCGGCCATGGACTCGGGCGCACGGGGCCTGGTGGCACTGCCGCTCAGCTACGAGGAGCTCGCCAACCGGGTGCAGGCCGCGGCCCAGTGGGCGAGCGGGGTCCGACGCCACCTGGGTTCCGGAGGCGACTCCGCCGCCGGCCCCGGCGGTGTGGTCGTCACCGTCTCGGGGGCCAAGGGAGGGGTCGGTACGACCGTGGTCGCGACCCAGCTCGCTCTGGCGGCCCAGGCGTCCGGCCAGAGCACCGCACTGGTCGACCTGGACCTTCAGACGGGCGACATCGCCTCCTACCTGGACGTGCAGTTCCGCCGTTCCGTCGCGGACCTCGCGGCGATCCAGGACATCACTCCACGTGTGCTGCAGGACGTCGTCTTCAGCCACGAGACGGGCATCTCCCTGCTACTGGCGCCGAGTGAGGGCGAAAGGGGCGAGGAGGTCTCGGACCGGTCGGTCCGCCAGACCGTCAACTCGCTGCGCTCACGGCACGCGGTGGTGGTCGTCGACTGCGGTTCGCAGATGAGCACGGCCAACGCGGCGGCCGTGGAGATGGCGGACACCGCGTTGCTGGTCACCACGCCGGACGTGGTCTCCGTGCGTGCGACCAAACGACTGGTGCGGATGTGGACCCGACTCCAGATCCGCAAGGCGGAGGAGACGCTCACGGTCGTCAACCGCTACACCCGGACCGCGGAGATCCAGCCGCCGCTGATCCAGAAGATCACGGGCACCCGGGTCGCCGGCCTCACCGTCCCCGCCAACTTCAAGGAGCTCCAGGGAGCGGTCGACGCGGGCCGGATGCACGAACTGGACGCCAAGTCCACCGTGAAACAGGCACTGTGGGGACTGGCGGGAGAGCTGGCCCTGGTGAAGGCTGCCGAAGGGCCGGCCAAGCAGGGCAAGTTCCGGATGGACCGGGGAGCGGTCGGAGTGCGGCGCCGGCGCCCCAGGAGCGACGACGCGGACGACGGTCAGCCGAGGAAGAACTCGTAGAGCCAGGGGGCGAATCGTCATTATGGGAATTCGGGGGACGGGCCGGGACGGCGGCACCGGCGGCCTGCCGCCGCGTGACGACCGGGGGCAGGTGGCGGTCGAGTTCGCGAGCATGGCGCCGATCATCCTGGTGACACTCGTGCTGCTCTGGCAGGCCGCACTGGTCGGCTACGCCTTCTCGCTGGCGGGCAACGCGGCCGACAAGGCGGTGCGGGCCGGGGCGACGACCGACACATGGCGGCAGAGCCGGAACCAGGCGTGCGACAGGGCGGGTCGCGAGGACCTGCCCGACACCTGGACGGCGACGATCCGCTGTTACGAGGACGGCGACATGGTCGAGGCCGTCGTGAGGGTCAAGGTGCCGGTGCTCTTCCCCGGCGGGGTCGACTTCCCCCTGTGGATATCGGGCAGGACCGCCGCGGCGAAGGAGAGCTGAAGCGTGCCGAACCGCTTTCGCGAAGAGAACGTGACAGGAGGCCGCGAGCGCGGCCAGGTGGCCATCGAGTACGTGGGGGTGCTGTCCCTGCTGCTGCTGGTGGGCCTCCTCGTGATCCAGCTGGGGCTGGCGGTCTTCGCCGTCCAGCAGGTCGGCACGGCCTCCCGCGCGGCCGCCCGTATCGCCTCGTACGACGAGGCGGACCGCGACTACCGGCAGGCCGGCCGTGACGCGATGAGCACCTGGCTGGCCGACGAGGCGGTCTTCCGGCGCGCGGTCCGGGGCGACGAGGTGAAGGTGACGGCCAGGGTGCCGATCCCTTCCCTCGTCCCCGGGCTGCTGGACGGGCTGAACGCCGAGAGGAGCGCCACGATGCCGCTGGACTGACCTCCACCGGTTCCGGTCACCGCGCGATCCGCGCCGCCGTACACGAGCAGCAGGGAGATGGACGATATGGGCTTGCGAGCGCGCCTCAACAGCTCCGAGCCGTCGGAGAAGGGCCACGACGAGGAGAGCCGTCTCGTAGCGGTCTACCGCGCCAAACTGCTGGAAGAGATAGACCTGGCCGAGATGTCCGCCCTCCAGGCGTCCGACCGCAGGATCCGCCTGGAGAGGGTCCTGGGACACATCATCAGCCGTGAGGGTCCGGTCCTGTCCACGGTGGAGCGGGCCCAGCTCATCCGCCGGGTCGTGGACGAGGCCCTCGGCCTGGGCATCCTGGAACCGCTGCTCGAGGACGCCTCCGTCAGCGAGATCATGGTGAACGGCCCGGACCAGGTGTTCGTGGAGCGAGGCGGCCGGCTGGAACTGCTGCCCATGCGCTTCACCTCGAACGAGCAGCTGATGCAGACGATCGAGCGCATCGTCTCCACGGTCAACCGCCGTGTTGACGAGGCCAACCCGATGGTCGACGCGCGGCTCCCCTCCGGGGAGCGCGTCAACGTCATCATCCCGCCCCTCTCCCTCACCGGTCCGATCCTCACCATCCGGCGCTTTCCCCGTGCCTTCACGCTCCACGAGATGATCGGCCTCGGTTCGCTGGACGAGCAGATGGTGCTGCTGCTCTCGGGGCTGGTGCGCGCCAAGTTCAACATCATCGTCTCCGGAGCCACCGGCACCGGCAAGACGACGCTCCTGAACGCCCTGTCCGGGCTGATCCCCGACGGGGAGCGCATCATCACCATCGAGGACTCCGCCGAACTCCAGCTCCAGCAGTCCCATGTCATCACCCTGGAGAGCCGGCCCGCCAACGTCGAGGGCAAGGGACAGGTCAGCATCCGCGACCTGGTGCGCAACTCGCTGCGCATGAGGCCGGACCGCATCATCGTCGGTGAGGTCCGGGGCGGCGAGACGCTCGACATGCTCCAGGCCATGTCCACCGGCCACGACGGTTCCCTGGCCACCGTCCACGCCAACAGCGCCGAGGACGCGCTGATGCGCCTGCAGACCCTGGCGTCGATGTCGGAGGTCGAGATCCCGTTCGCGGCGATCAAGGACCAGATCAACAGCGCTCTCGACGTCATCGTGCAGCTGACCCGGCACGCCGACGGCTCCCGCCGCATCACCGAGATCGCCGTAGTCGACTCCAAGGGCCGTGAGGACTACCGGATCGTCTCCGTGTGCCGCTTCAACGCCCGGCCGATATCCGCTGATGGTCGTGTCCATGGCGAATTCGAATACCATTCGCTGCCCCGGCGGATCGCCGACCGCCTGTACATGAGGGGCGAGCCGATCCCCGCCGTCTTCGGCGTGGCCCAGTCGGACGACCAACTGGTCGTCCGCGAGTCCGCCTCCTGAACGTCCCCCGGTCCGCCGCTTTCCGAGAAGGTCCCGTCCGATATGGCCAACCTCCCCCTCCTGACGACAGGCGTCACACTGCTGGCCTGCGTACTCGCCGTCGCGGGCGTGCACGTGTCCGCCAAGGGAAAGGCCCAGCAGCAGTATCTGGTCCAGAGGATGTCCCAGACGGGACAGATACCGGTCGTCGGCCGCAGCCGCCGCTTCCAGGGCGTCGACCGGCGGTTGCGCAGGACCGGGCTGGGCAAGCGCATCGAACGCAAGATCAACACCACCGGGCTCGACCTGACCCCCGGCGAGTACCTCGTCTACGTGATCGCCTCCCTGCTCGCCGTCTACTTCGTCGTCGGCACGGTGTTCGCCTCCTTCTTCGGCCTGCTCGCGGCCCTCATCGGTCTCTGGGGCGGCAACGCCTTCCTCAACTACCAGATCCGCAAGCGCACCGAGGCCTTCATCAACCAGCTCCCGGAACTGACCCGGGTCCTCGCCAACGCCACCCAGGCGGGTCTGGCACTGCGCACCGCCATCGGGATGGCGGCCGAGGAACTGGACAACCCGGCCGGTGAGGAGCTCAAGAGGGTGGCCGACCAGCTGGCGGTCGGCCGGTCCCTGGAGGACGCCCTGAACGAGCTGGCCGAGCGGCTGCCCTCGCGTGAGCTGACCGTGCTCGTCTCCACCCTGATCCTGTCCAACCGGGCGGGCGGCACGATCGTCTCCTCGCTGCGCAACCTCACCGAGACGCTGGAGGAGCGCAAGGAGACCCGCCGCGAGGTCACCACACTGCTGTCCCAGGTGAAGGTCACCGCCGTCGCCGTTCCCGTCCTCGGTTTCGGTTTCCTGCTGATCCTCAACGGGATGCGGGCCGGAGCCCTGGACGACATGACCGGCGCCTTCGCCGGGAAAGTCGCCGTCATCGTCGCCTCCTGCCTCTACGGCCTCGGCTTCTTCCTCATCAACCGTCTCACCCGCGTCCGTATCTGAGGCCACGGAAGCCGAAGGGAGGAACACACCATGGATCTTCTGCTCGCCGCCGCCGTGGGGCTCGCCGTCTACGGCGCCATCCACGGCATACGTCTCTACCGCGAGGAGGCCAAGCTCCCCGCCGACCTCGCCGTGGCCCTGGAGGTGGGCGCGTCGCGCACCACCGCCACCGGATCCGCCATCGACCGGCTGGGCATGAGGTACGCCCCGCGGGTGCTGCGCCTGATGGGCCCCAAACGGGTCGACAAGGTGCGCCGCAAGCTGGACCTGGCCGGAAACCCCGGCGGCCTGACGGTCGACCGGTACGCGGCCCGCCTCGCGGTGTACGGCGGGCTCGGCTCGCTGACCAGCCTGAGCATGCTGATGAACGGCCAGATCATGCTGGCGGTGCTCTTCCTGGTCTACGGCTTCTTCTGGACCGACGTCACCATCCGGTCCGCCATCGGCCGGCGCCGGGACGACATCGAGCGCACCCTCCCCGACTTCCTGGACGTCCTCGCCGTCGTGGTGTCCGCGGGCCTCGGCTTCCGGCAGGCACTGGAGCGGGTGTCGGAGAAGTACGAGGGCCCCTGGTCCGACGAACTGCGCATCACCCTGCGCCAGATGGACATGGGCGTGAGCCGCCGGGAGGCTTTCGAGCAACTGCGCAGGCGGAACGAGTCGGAGCAGGTCTCCATGTTCGTCTCCGCCCTCCAGCAGGGAGAGGAACTCGGCGCCCCGATCGTCGACACCCTCATCCAGATCGCCAACGACATGCGCCGCACCGACGCGCAGAACGCCCGGCGCAGGGCGGCCAAGGCCGTCCCCAAGTCCACGCTCATCGTCACCAGCTTCATGCTGCCCGGAACGATGCTCCTCATCGGAGTCGGCTTCTACTACGCCTCCGGCATCGACTTCAACGACCTGCTCGGAGGCTGAGCGGGCGGCAGGGCGGCAGGGCGGCAGGGCAGCGGACCGCAGGAAGGACGAAAGGACCCGGAAGGAGGTGCGGAAGGAGTTGATCCCGAGGATGCTGTCGGGGAAAGGAGCCGGGACGATACCGGCCGGCGGCCCGCACGGGCGTGCGAGCGGCACCGTGCCGACACTGCCGATCCAGGTGAGCGCGCTGTCCGCCCTCTGCCGCCAGCTCTTCGGCTTCCGGCTGGCCATGACCGCGCTCGCCACGCCCTTCGCGCTCAGCGGGGTCAGGGGGAACCCGGGAGCCTGGCTCGTCGGCTCCGCCGTGCTCGTCACCGTCATGGTGTCGTACCTGCTGCTGCGGGACTGGGAGCGCTTCGGACCGGTCCTGCTCAGACACCCCTCACTGCTCGGCGCCGACATGCTCTTCGGCGCGATGCTCCTCTTCACCGCCTCCCCCAACTCCACCCTCGCCTACGTCACCATCTGCACCCCCCTGCTGGCCGGCCTGGTGTACGGCTGGCGCGGCGCCGCCGTCTTCGCGGCACTCCAGTCGCTGCTGCTCGCCGCCGCGTGCGCGGTCGACACCAGGGTCGAGATGGACGCCTCGATCCTGCTGATCGTGGGGCTCTGTGTGCTGGCCGGTGCGAGCGGCAGTTCCCTGAGAGGGCTCCTCCTCGGCTTCGGAGTGGCCTCCCAGGCGCTGGTCGAGACCCGGGCCCGCCTCGCCGTCAGCGAGGCCGTGGAGCAGGAGCGCTCCCGGCTCGCCCGGGAGATGCACGACTCGGTGGCCAAGACACTGCACGGACTCGCCCTGGCCGCCGACGGACTCGCCCGGTCGGCCGATCGCCTGGACCCCTGCGTGGTCAAGGAACAGGCGGGGCTGGTCTCCCGCGCCGCCCGGCGCGCCGCCGCGGAATCCCGTGAGCTGCTGTCGGACCTGCGCCGGGAGTCCGGCCTGGACGGCGGTGTCGACATGGCGGGCGAACTCGCCTCCCGCGTCAAGGACTTCGAGCGACGCCACGGCCTGCGCGCCACATACCGCCCCCTGGACGAGACCCCGTTGCCACCGGTCCCGCACGCGGTGGCCAGGCAACTGCTCTCCATCGTCTCCGAGGCGATGGAGAACGCCCAGCGGCACGCGGCCCCCGGCCGTGTGAACGTGTCGGCGGGCATCGTGGACGGCGTCCTGCGGATGAGCGTGTACGACGACGGGCGAGGCCTGCCTCCGGGGACCACCCTCGAAGACCTCAGGCGGGCCGGCCACTTCGGCCTGGTCGGCATGGTCGAGCGCGCGGCCTCCATCGGGGCCCGCATCCGCATCGGCAAAGGGCGGGCGAAGGGGACCGAGGTACGTCTGGAACTGCCCGTCGCCGCACTGGGCACGTGCCCGGCCCCGCAGGAGGGCGATCCGGGGGCCGGGCCCACCGGAGCGTTCGGCGGCGCGCGACCGCTCTCCGCGGTCCCGGCCCAGCCCGGCACATCGGCCCGGGGGAGCGAGGCCGGCCGGTGACATCCGTACACAGGCCGTACCCGCGGCCTTGCCCGTGGCAGGACCCGGTCCCCCCGGGCAGGCCCCGTACTCCCGGAAAGGAGGCCGTACACGTTGGATGACGACACCTTCCGTGCGCCCGGGCGGTGGCCGGCGCACCGGCCGGCCCCGCAGCACCCGCCGAACCCGCCTGCCGCCACCCCGCCCCCCGTCCGGGCGGGGACGGAGCCCGTCGGGGCACCGGCCTTTCCGACCCCCGCCGCCGGGCCCGGAGAACCGCTGACGGTGGTCGTCGCGGACGACAACCCCGTGGTGCGGGCGGGACTGGGGGTCCTGCTCTCCGGCCGGGACGACCTGCGGGTCGTGGCGGAGGCGGCCGACGGGCACCAGGCGTACGAAGCCGTGACGCGGCACCGTCCCGATGTGGTGCTGCTCGATGTGCGGATGCCGGGCGTGGACGGCATTTCCATACTCCCGTACCTCGCGCGCATCGCCCCCGTGATGATGCTGACGTACAGCAGGGAGGCCGAGATCGTCCACGAGGCCCTGCGCCTGGGAGCGGTCGGCTACCTCGTCCACGGTGAGTTCACGGCGGACCAGCTCGTCACCGCGGTGCGGGACATCAAGGACGGACGCTCCCACTTCACACCGACGGCCTCCAGCGCACTGCTGGAAACCCTGCGGGAGGGCTCAGCCGGTGGGGCGGGGCCGCTGCCGGACGGTCTGGGGACGGCCTTCGACCACCGGGGCCGACCGTCGACACAGCCGGACACGCTCTCTGCAACCGCACATGGAACACATGGGGAAACCCTTCAGGTCACGCCTCAGAGGCCGCAAAATGCTTATACGCGGCAGGAGTCGCAGGAGCGGAGCACCGGCAACAAGTCTTTGCTTTCGCAACAAGGAATGGGATATGCTTCCCCCGCTCCCGGAGCCGGGGAGGTGCTTGACCGACTGAGTCAGCGGGAGGTGGAGGTGATGGATCTGATCGCGTCGGGGATGACCAACCAGCAGATCGCCGCCACCTGCTTCATCAGTCAGAAGACGGTCAAAAACCACATAAACCGGATCTTTTCAAAGCTGAACGCCGGCAGCCGGGGCGAGGCCATCGCCATCTGGCACGGTGTCGCACGAGGGGGGTCGGCCGACCGTGGCTGAGCGAGCGGTGAACGAAACGGAAGCCCTGCCCGGGCCGGGCGCGGCCGCGTCCTGCCCGGAGGCGGCGGGGGCCCAATCCTCACGCTGGGCCCGTAGTTGGGCCCTGGGGCCCATGTGCGCGGGTGTCCTCCCGCCGTATGTTTCCCATGTCGCCAGCGAGACCGGCCGGGAGGGCGCCGGAAACGCGAGCGGCTCGGAGACTTCGCACACCACGCAGCCGGACGGACACCGGTCGGCCGAAACGGGAGGGGAACACCATGATGAAGGACACCGCGCTCAAGGCCGCCACCAACGCCAAGGTCTACGTCGGTCACTGGGCCAACACGCGCGCCGAGAAGATGCGGGCCCGCGGGGACAAGGGCCAGGGCGCGATCGAGTACGTGGGCATCACCATCCTGGTCGTGGCGATCGTCGTCGCGCTGATGAACACCGACATGGGCGAGACGATCGCGAACGCGTTCACGGAGCAGATCAACGAGGTCCTCGGCGGCTGATGAGGCCGCAGAGGCGCCACGAGGAAGGGCAGGCCGCACCGCTGTACATCACAGCGGTGGTCGGTCTGCTCTTCCTCGCGCTTGCGTTCTTCGCGTTCGGTCAGGCCGATGTCAACCGAAACGGCGCGCAGACCGCGGCGGACGCCGCCGCTCTGGCGGCCGCCAAGGACTCCAGGGACCAGCTCAGGGGCGGTTTCCTGGAGAACATCCTCGATGGCGACTACCTGGACGACCTCGTCAACGGGAACGCTCCCGGGACGAGGAGCGGGTGTGACGCCGCCAGGCGCTTCGCCGGTCTGAACGAGGCCAGGACGGACGCCGGCGGATTCTCCTGTCGGCCGCTTCCGGGAAGCCGTTGGGGTTTCACGGTCGAGGTGGAGTCCCGGGAGTCGATGGGCGAGAGCATCATCCCCGGCACGGACGGCAAGCACGCGAAGGCGACGGCCACGGCCGTCGTCGAGCCGCGCTGCCGGTTCGAACCCGGCGAGGACGAGGACAGGGGCGGTGACGAGCCCGACGAGGACGAGGAGCGCAAACCGTCCCCGGGCAGGATCGACTGCGACGGCAGGGACTGGGTCATCGACCCGGAGAACCTGGACTTCCTTCCGGACATGGCAGACCTCTTCAGCGTCCGGCTGTCCGAGAGCTGACCGCGAACGAGCGCAAAGGAAAACATCTCATGGGAACTTGGAAAACCGGGAAGCTGCGCCGGTCCGGGCTGGCGGCCCTGCTGGCCGCGGCGTTGACCGTTTCCGCCGCGGCCTGCGGTGGCGACGAAAGCGCGAAGGAGAAGGGCGGGAGCCCGTCTGCCTCGAGTGAGAACCAGGGCGGGGAGAAGGGCGGCGAGGGTGAGGGCAAGACCCTGCCGGACACCAGCAAGGTGATCGCGACACTCAAGGGCGACGAAGGCATCGAGATGGTTCTCCACTCGGTCGTGCGCGACGCGGGCGGCTTCCTCACCGTCAGCGGCGAGTTCAAGAACAACGGAAGCAGTCGGTACACGACGCCGGTTCAGTGGAGTGGGGAAGAGCAGGCGGTGGCGAGGACCGGCCGGTCGGTCGCAGCCATGACGCTTGTGGACTCCAAGGAGAAGAAGCGCTACTACGTACTGCGCGACACGGACAACCGGCCGTTGACCACTTCCGGGTACCAGCCCGCCATCGACGCCGGTGAGAGCCTCCCCTTCTTCGCCCAGTTCCCGGCGCCCCCCTCGGACACCACCGAGGTCAGTCTCCAGTTCCCCGGCTTCCCCAACGCACCGATTGAGATCTCCTGATGAGTGCCGTCAACTCCCGCCGCGGGCGGCCCCGCAGGGGTGCGGTCGCGGTCGCTCTCAGCGGAATCCTCGCGTTCGGCCTGGCTGAGGCCCCGTACGCCGCCGCGGACGAGGACGATCCATACCCGTCGGCATCGGCCTCCGTTCCCGTCGAGGTCGATGCCGCCGACCCGGACCTGAAACTCGCCGAGGGCGCCACACTCGCCGAACCCAAGGTCCTCGACATCAAGTCCGTCGTCGAGGACCTCGACGGTGAGGAGCGCCGCGAGGACACCAACGAGGACATCAAGCTCGCGCTGCAGTCCGAGGTCCTCTTCGGCAAGGACAGCGCGGTTCTGAGCAGCGAGGCGAAGTCCCGTATCGCCGAGGTCGCCGCCGAGGTCAAGGAGCACGGGGCGACCAAGGTCCGGATCTTCGGCTTCACCGACAACCTCGGTTCCTCCGCGCACGGCGACGTGCTCTCCCGGAAGCGCGCCAACGCGGTGCACAAGGTGCTGGCCAAGGATCTCGACTCGAGCGTCACCTACGAGGTCCGCGGTTACGGCGAGCAGTACCCGATCGCCGACAACAGCACCGAGGAAGGCCGCAAGAAGAACCGCCGTGTGGAGATCTCCTTCCCGCGCGGCGGGGAGTAGTCCCCGAACCGGCGCCGACCGCGAACCGGGTGGAGCGGACACCGTCCGCTCCACCCGGTTCGCGCTGAAAACCGTCCGGTGCGGGGCACCCGGTCCAGGCCGCCCGCGCGGCCGGCCCGAACGACGAGAACGGCGAAGGTGCCGCGTCAGACCTCGACGCGCAGCCGGGCCCCCGGGCGTATGCCCCACCGCTCCATCGCCCCGGCCTCCGTCTCCAGCACATGGCGGGAGCGCAGCCGGGGCGAGCCGAGGCGTCCCGGCCGCATCGTTCGTACGGCGATGACGTTCAGCCCCTTGTCCAGGTAGGCCACGTCGATCGTGAAGCGCATTCCGAAGGTGTGCACGCTCGCGCAGGGGGTGAGCAGTATCGCTCCTTCGACACCGCTCCGGCCGAGCAGGCCCCGGGCGCGGGTCCGGTAGGAAGCCGCGATCTCCAGGGGGATCGCCGTCCCGTCCCGCCCCGCCACCGTCAACCTGCCCGTGCCGTTTCGCCATTTCGCCATGGCCCCCGACCGTAGCGGAAGCCGCGGACCGTCACGGTGGCCGGAGGCGGCGGTGCGCCCGCCCCCGGAGGCAGGCAGTGCCCGGCCGGCCGGAGACCCGGGGTCCGGAAGTGGGCCCCTGGGCCCATGACCGGTCGGGCGGACGGTCCTAGAGTCGGCCGCGTGTACGTCACCCTGATCACCGCCGCCGCCCTGTGGGGTCTCCTCACGGGGCTCCTCGTTCCGCGCGCCGCGTACCGGTTGTCCGTCGAGCCGGGGGAGCCGTGGCGGGCCGCCTGTGCGGCGGGGCACCCCTTCGCGGGGCCCGCGCGCGGATGGCTCGGCGGCGCGCGGTGCGCGACCTGCGCGGTGACCGTACCGGCCGGCGCCGGCGGGCGGACCGGCGACCGGGCCGGGGACCTCGCGCCGTCCCTCGGTGTGCCCGCCGTCACGGCGCTCGCCTGCGCGTCGCTCGCCGCGGCCACCGGCTTCCGCCCGGAACTCGCCGTGTGGCTGCTGTTCACACCGGTCGCGGTCCTGCTGGCCGTCGTGGACCGCAGGGTCCACCGGCTGCCCGACCACCTGACACTGCCCCTCGCCGCCGCGGTGACCGTACTGCTGGGCGCCGCCGCACTGGTGCCCGCGCACACCGGGTCGTGGTCCACCGCGCTGCTCGGGGGTCTCCTTCTCGGCGGCTTCTACTTCGTGCTCTTCCTGATCAACCCCGATGGAATGGGTTTCGGCGATGTGAAGCTGGCGCTCTCCCTCGGCGTCGTACTCGGCTGGTACGGGTGGGACATCCTCTTCGCCGGGGCGTTCGGAGGCCTCCTGTTCGGCGCGGTCTACGGGGTCGGACTGATGGTGCTGAGGGGCGCGAGCCGCAGGAGCGCGATCCCGTTCGGGCCGTTCATGGTGGCGGGGGCCCTCGTGGGTCTGCTGGCGGGGGGACTGACCGTGTGAACCGGGTCGCGGCTGCGCGCGGCGCGGCGCGGCAGGGGCTATGGTGGAAACCCCCCCTCGGGCCGGTCCGTACCCCCCCCACGGACCGGCCCGCTTCGCGTCCGGGC
>NZ_JAKMAY010000105.1:0-12452 GCF_022015835.1 Streptomyces sp. ICN903
CTCCCGCTCCCCGCACTTCGACTTCAGCTTCAACGCCCTGGCCGTCCGCAACCAGGTGCGCTACACCCGCCCCGCGATCCCGTTGGGCGAGGGGGAGGCGAGCGAGAGCGAGATCCTGGCCCGCCTGGTGCTGTGCGCCTCCGGCGCGCCGGAGGCCGGTCCCGAGTCGGTCGACGCCATGGTCGTCGAGCACACCCTGGCCGCCGCCGTCGCCGACCCGCTCTCCCCCGTCCACGGCCGGGACACCGCGGAGCTGACCCGCCTGCTGAACGGCGGGAGCGGCCCCGAGCGGCGGCTGGACATGATGCTGCGGCTGGGCCCCTACGGCGACGGCTTCGGCGCCGACCCCGGCGGGCTGACCCTGGCGAAGCTGCTGGAGCACCCCCACGGCATCGACCTGGGACCGCTGCGCCCCCGGCTGCCCGAGGTGCTGCGCACTCCCTCCGGCAAGGTCGAACTGTGCCCGGAGCCGATCGCCGCCGACATCCCCCGGCTGCGCCGCTTCCTGGCGGGCCGTCAGGGAGAGCCCGAGACCCCGGTGCTGGTCGGCCGCCGCCATCTGCGCTCCAACAACAGCTGGATGCACAACGTCCCCGGCCTGAAGGGCGGCAGCAACCGCTGCACCCTCCACGTCCATCCCGCCGACGCCGCCCGGCTCGGCCTGGCCGACGGCTCCCTCGCCGAGATCACCGGCGACGGGGGCACGGTCCGGGCACCGGTGGAGGTGACGGAGGAGGTGGCCCGGGGGGTCGTCAGCCTGCCGCACGGCTGGGGCCACGACCGGCCCGGCACCCGGACGCCGGTGGCCTCCGCCGAGCCCGGGGCCAACGTCAACCAGCTCCTGGACGGGCGGCTGCTGGACCCGCTGTCGGGAACGGCCGTGCTCAACGGCTTCCCGGTCCGGGTGGTCCCCGCGCCGGCGGCCGGGGGCGCCGATCCGGGCTCCGCGGCGGCATCCCCGGCCGCCGCCGGATCCCCTGCCCCGTCCTCCGTGTGATCCACGGCATGCGCCGCCCTGCTGACACCCCAAACTAGCGCCGCTAGTTTGGGGTCATGCAGGCACACAACGGCATGTACATCGACGGACAGTGGCGCCCCGCAGCGGGCACGGAGACGATCGAGGTCGTCGACCCGGCCACCGAGGAGATCATCGGCACCGTCCCGGCGGGCACCGCCGAGGACGTCGACGCGGCCGTGGCGGCGGCCCGCGCGGCCCTGCCCGGCTGGGCCGCCACACCGCCCGCCGAGCGCGCGGCCCGGCTCGGCGCGCTGCACGACGCCCTGGCCGCCCGCCGCGAGGAGATCGCGGCCACCGTCACCGCGGAGCTCGGCGCCCCGCTGTCCTTCTCGCAGGCCGTCCACGCCGATCTGCCCGTCACGGTCGCCGGCACGTACGCGAAGCTCGCCGCCGAGCACCCCTTCGAGGAGAGGCTGGGCAACTCCCGCGTACTGCACGAGCCGGTCGGCGTCGTCGGCGCCATCACCCCCTGGAACTACCCGCTGCACCAGGTCGTCGCCAAGGTCGCCCCGGCCCTGGCGGCCGGCTGCACGGTGGTCCTCAAGCCCGCCGAGGACACCCCGCTGGTCGCGCGGCTGTTCGCCGAGGCCGTGGCCGAGACGGGGGTGCCGGCCGGGGCGTTCAACCTCGTCACCGGCCGCGGCCCGGTCGCCGGGCAGGCGCTGGCCGAGCACGGCGGCGTGGACATGGTCTCCTTCACCGGCTCCACCGCCGTCGGCAGCCGCATCGGCGCGATCGCCGGCGGTGCGGTCAAGCGGGTCGCGCTGGAGCTGGGCGGCAAGTCCGCCAACGTCATCCTGCCCGGCGCCGACCTGGTGAAGGCCGTGAAGATCGGCGTGGGCAACGTGATGGCCAACGCCGGTCAGACGTGCAGCGCCTGGACCCGCATGCTGGTCCACACCGACCACTACGACCAGGCCGTGGAGATCGCCGCCGCCGCGGCGGCCAAGTACGTCCCCGGCAACCCGACCGACCCCGCCACCCGGCTGGGGCCGGTGGTCAACGCCGGGCAGCGCGAACGCGTCACCGGCTACATCCGCACCGGGACCGAGGAGGGCGCCACCCTCGTCGCGGGCGGCGCGGACGCCCCCGAGGGGGTGGAACGCGGCTACTACGTGCGCCCCACCGTCTTCGCCGGCGTCACGCCCGACATGACCATCGCCCGGGAGGAGATCTTCGGCCCGGTCCTGAGCATCCTGCGCTACGAGGACGCCGACGAGGCCGCCCGGATCGCCAACGACTCCGACTACGGGCTGTCGGGCGCGGTGTGGGCCGCCGACGACGAGACGGCCGCCGCCTTCGCCCGCCGCCTGCACACCGGCCAGGTGGACATCAACGGCGGCCGGTTCAACCCGCTGGCGCCCTTCGGCGGTTACAAGCGGTCCGGCGTGGGCAGGGAGCTGGGCCCGCACGGCCTGACCGAGTACCTCCAGACCAAGTCCCTGCAGTTCTGAGCAGCACGCCCGGCCGTCCGTCCAGCGGTCCGGCCGCCCGCCCGATCCGCCCGCCCGACCCCAACGCAAGCAGCCCGTCCGCCCCAGGACGTGAGAGGAGACGCCACGTGGTCCGCGCCGTGGTCCTGCCCGCCGCCAAAGCCCCGCTGGAGATGGGGGAGATCGACCTGCCGGAGCCCGGCCCCGGCCGGGTGAGGGTCCGCCTCACCGCCGCCGGGGTCTGCCACTCCGACCTGTCGCTGTCCAACGGCACCCTGCGCCAGCCCGTGCCCGCCGTCCTCGGCCACGAGGGCGCGGGCACGGTGACCGCCGTGGGCGAGGGCGTCACGACCGTGGCCCCCGGCGACGAGGTCGTCCTCAACTGGGCGCCCGCCTGCGGAAGCTGCCACTTCTGCGCGAAGCTGGGCGAGCCCTGGCTGTGCACCGAGGCCAACGCGGCCAGCGGCGTCCCCTACGCGCGCTCCGCCGGCGGCCACGACCTGTATCCGGGGCTGGGCACGGCCGCGTTCGCCGAGGAGACGGTCGTCGCCGAGCGCGGGGTGCTGCCGCTGCCCGCCGGCGTGCCGCTGGCCGACGCGGCCCTGCTGGGCTGCGCGGTCCTGACCGGCTACGGCGCGGTCAACCACAGCGTCCGCCTGCGCGCGGGCGAGACGCTGGCCGTCTTCGGCGCCGGCGGAGTCGGACTGGCGGTGATCCAGGCGGCCCGGATCGCGGGCGCGGAGCGGATCGTCGCCGTGGACGTCTCCCCGGGCAAGGAGGAGCTGGCCCGCCGCGCCGGCGCCACCGACTTCCTGATCGCCTCCGACACCACGGCCAAGGAGATCCGGAAGATCACCGGCGGGCTGGGCGCGGACGCCGCCGTCGAGTGCGTCGGCCGCGCGGAGACCATCCGGGCGGCCTGGTCCTCCACCCGGCGCGGCGGGCGGACCTCGGTGGTGGGCATCGGTGGCAAGGACAGCCAGGTCTCCTTCTCGCCGCTGGAGATCTTCCACTTCGCCCGCACCCTGTCCGGCTGCGTCTTCGGCAACTGCGACCCCGCGCGCGACCTGCCCGTCCTCGCCGAGCACGTCCGCTCCGGGCGGCTGGACCTGGGCGCGCTGGTCACCGACCGGATCGGTCTGGAGGAGGTGCCGGCGGCCTTCGAGGCCATGCTCGCCGGACGCGGCGGCCGGGCGCTGGTGGTCTTCTAGTGCCGTGTCGGTCGGGGTTCACCCCGACCGACACGGCACTAGCCCGCCCGCCCCTCGCCGCCCTCGGTCTCCCGGGCCCGCTCCCGGCCCGGGAACTGGAGGGCCAGCCCGTCGACGAGGGCGCGCAGGCCCGTCTCGAAGGCGCCCTCGTCGACGCGCTGCTGGTGCTCGGCCAGCAGATGGGCCTGGTCCAGATGCGGGTAGTCGCGCTCGTACAGCGCCGCGTCGTCGACGAAGCCGCGGGCGAAGGAGCCCAGGGCGGAACCGGCCACGAAGTACCGCATCAGCGCGCCGATGCGGGTCGCGTGGGCGCGCGGCCATCCGGCGTCGAGCATCGCGCCGTAGACGGCGTCGGCCATCCGCAGCTGGCTGGGGCGCCGGCCGGGCCCCTGCGCCAGGTACGGGACGATGTTGGGATGCGTGCTGAGCGCCGCCCGGTAGGAGCGGGCCCAGGCCACCAGCGCCTCGCGCCAGTCGGTGCCGTCGGTGAACATCGACAGGTCGACATCGGCGCACACCGCGTCGGCCACCGCGTCCAGGATCTCGTCCTTGGTGCGGAAGTGGTTGTACAGCGACGGGCCGCTGACGCCCAGCTCGGCGGCGAGCCTGCGGGTGGACACCGCGGGCAGGCCCTCGCCGTCCACCAGCGCGAGCGCCGCCGCCACGATCCGCTCGCGGCTCAGCAGGGGGGTACGTGGGCGTGCCACGGATCACATCCTCGGGTCTCGTCCGGCATCTGTGAAGCTGCAACTAGCGCTGCTAGTTTATTGGGCATGGATCTGGAGCTGTCTCAGGAGCAGGCTGCCGTACGGCAGCTCGCCAAGGAGTTCGTCGACCGGGAGATCGTCCCGCACGCCGCCGAGTGGGACCGCGCCGAGAGCATCGACCGGTCCGTGGTGAAGTCCCTGGGCGACCTGGGCTTCCTGGGCCTGACCATCGACGAGGAGTACGGCGGGTCCGGCGGCGACCACCTGGCGTACTGCCTGGTCACCGAGGAACTGGGGCGCGGGGACTCCGCCGTGCGCGGGGTGCTGTCGGTCTCCCTCGGCCTGGTCGCCAAGTCGATCGCGGCCTGGGGGAGCGAGGAGCACAAGCGGCGGTGGCTGCCCCGGCTCTGCTCCGGCGAGGCGATCGGCTGCTTCGGCCTGACCGAGCCGGGCACCGGCTCCGACGCGGCCAACCTCACCACCCGCGCCCGCCGCGACGGCGGCTCCGGCGGCGACTGGGTCATCGACGGCACCAAGATGTTCATCACCAACGGCACCTGGGCCGACGTGGTGCTGCTCTTCGCCCGTACCGGCACCGAGCCCGGCCACAAGGGGATCACCGCCTTCCTCGTCCCCACCGACACCCCCGGGCTCACCCGCCGGGAGATCCACGGCAAGCTCGGCCTGCGCGGCCAGGCCACCGCCGAGCTGGTGCTCGACGGCGTCCGCGTCCCCGACGACTGCCGCATCGCCGAAGAGGGCAAGGGATTCTCCGTCGCCATGTCCGCCCTCGCCAAGGGGCGCATGTCGGTGGCGGCCGGCTGCGTGGGCATCGCCCAGGCGGCGCTGGACGCGGCCGTCTCCTACGCCGCCGAGCGCGAGCAGTTCGGCAAGCCCATCGCCCGCCACCAGCTCGTCCAGGAACTGATCAGCGACATCTCCGTGGACGTCGACGCCGCCCGGCTGCTGACCTGGCGCGTGGCCGACCACATAGACCGGGGTCTGCCCTTCGCCACCGAGTCCTCCGTCGCCAAGCTCTACGCCTCCGAGGCCGCCGTGCGCGCCGCCAACAACGCCCTCCAGGTCTTCGGCGGCTACGGCTACATCGACGAGTACCCCGTCGGCAAGCTGCTGCGCGACGCCCGCGTGATGACCCTGTACGAGGGCACCAGCCAGATCCACAAGCTGCTCATCGGCCGCTCGCTGACCGGGGTGTCGGCGTTCTGACGGTGTCCCGACCGCGCTCGGAGGGGGCTCCGAGGGCGTTCCGGCGGCGCTCCGGCGGCGTTTCCGGCCGCGCCGAGACGGCGTCCCGGCGGTTCCCGGGCCCCTCCGCTCCCTAAGCGGCTGCTCAGCAGGCGTTGTATGGTGTTCGCCCGGTGGGACGAACGGGCGAGGTGCTGATGGCTGCGGAGACGGGAGCGGAGTCCGTGCGGAGCGCGGACGCCATGGACGCCGCGGACACCGAGAACACGACGGAGAACGCCGCGGACGGCGCTGGAGAGCCCGACGACTCCTGGGGCGAGGTGGCCCCCGACGCCGCCCGCCGGCTGCTGCTGGCGGCCGTCGAGGCCTTCGCCGAGCGCGGCTTCCACGCCACCACCACCCGGGACATCGCCTCCCGCGCCGGGATGAGCCCCGCCGCCCTCTACATCCACTACCGCACCAAGGAAGAACTGCTCTACCAGATCAGCCGGGTCGGCCACGAGCGCTCGGTGCGCATCCTCACCGAGGCCGGCAACAGCGCGGTGACACCCGCCGACCGGCTCGCCGCCGCGGTGCGCGCCTTCGTGCGCTGGCACGCCGAGCGCCACACCACGGCCCGGGTGGTGCAGTACGAGCTGAACGCGCTGGCCGAGGAGCACTACGCCGAGATCGTCGCCCTGCGGCGGCGCAGCGAGGAGATCCTGCGAGGCATCCTCCAGGACGGGGTGGCCGCCGGGGACTTCACCGTCCCCGACGTCCGGGGCACGGCCCTGGCCGTGCTCTCGCTCTGCATCGACGTCGCCCGCTGGTTCCGCTCCGGCGGCACGCGCACCCCCGAGGAGATCGGCGAGCTCTACGCCGGACTGGTGCTGAAGATGGTCGGCGCCCCGGCCGTCCCCGCCGGCGAGACCGCGGACGGGGACGGCCGGGGCGCGTGAGCCCGGCGGACGGCGGCGGGCGTCACAGGTAGTAGCGCACGACGCTCTCCGCGACGCACACCGGCTTCTCCCCGCCCTCACGCTCGACCGTCACCACCGAGGCGAACTGGACGCAGCCCTCGCCGACCTCGGAGACCTCCGTGATCCGCGCGGTCGCGCGCACCCGCGAGCCGACCGGCAGGGGGGAGGGGAAGCGGACCTTGTTCACGCCGTAGTTGATGCCCATGCGCACGCCCTCGACGCGGATGAGCTGCGGCACCAGCACCGGCAGCAGCGAGAGCGTCAGATAGCCGTGCGCGATGGTGGTGCCGAACGGGCCGGCGGCGGCCTTCTCGGGATCGACGTGGATCCACTGGTGGTCGCCCGTCGCGTCCGCGAACAGGTCGATCCGCTTCTGGTCGACCTCCAGCCAGTCGCTGGTGCCCAACTCCTCGCCGACCGCGGCCTTCAGTTCGTCGACCGATGTGAAAACCCGGGGCTCCGCCATCGAAGCTCGCCTCCCCAACCATGCGTGGTGTCCGTGTGTCCGTGGTGTCGGTACACGCTACTAAGCGCTTGCTCAGCATGGTCGGGGGTGCCGGGCATGTCAACGGCCGCACCGCCTTCCGCGCACTGCCCGCCGAGCGCCGAGCGCCGCCCGCCGAGCGCCCGCCGCCCGCCGAGCGCCCGCGACGCGTCACGGCGGGCCCCGGAAGATCCGGGACCCGCCGTGACGCGTCATGCTCCACCGGGCCGCCAGGGCCGCGCCCGCGCCGGACGCGGGCGTCAGCCGCTGACCGCCATCCTCCCCGTGCCGCCGCCGTGCGCCACCGCCCCCGGCCGGCGGGCCCGCAGGGCCCGCTCGGCGCTGTGCATCGCCTGGGCCGCACGCCGTGCCTCACGTGCCTCAGCCTCACGGACCAGCCGCCGCAGCACCTCCGCCAGCGGAGCGGGCGGCGCGGCGCCGGGGTCCTCCACGGGCAGCAGCCCGCGACCGCCCCAGCACCGGCGGTGCCAGGCGTCACCCGGTGGCTGCCGGACACCGAGGTGCTTCTGCTCCCTGCGCCGCCGCGCGAAGTCGCGCTCGTACGCCAGCCACACCTCCCGGGCCTCCTCCAGCTCCTCCAGCGCGGCCATCAGGCGCTCCGGGTCGGGGCTGCGGTCGTCGGGGGAGATACCCGCGCGGGCGCACAGGTGGTACCAGGTGGCGCGGTGCCCGTAGGGGGCGAAGCGCTCCAGGCACTTGCGCAGCGCCTGCCTGCGCTGGGACGGGTCTCTCTCGGGATCACGGACCTGTTCTGCCAGGGCATTGAAACCGGCCAACGCGTACCACCTCCGACGTAATCGACCACAGCCGTCATCGCTGGGACGTACCGGACCCTCCAATGGATCCGTGTGCCCCCGAATCTTCCGATGCCACATACCGACTGGTTAGTCTGTGCAGGAAATCGGTGGGTCACCGGGAGCGGGCCGGAAACGGACACCGTAGGCGACCGGAACGAGACGAAGGGTGGGCACATGGAGGACCTGCGGGACTCTGGCGTCGTGGTGACCGGGGCGGGCGGCGGCATCGGCGCCGCCCTCGCCCGCGCCTTCGCCGCACGCGGCGCCAGGGTCGTCGTCAACGACCTCGACGCCGGCAAGGCCGAGGCCGTCGCGCGCGAGATCGGCGCCACGGCGGTGCCCGGCGACGCCTCGGAGGTCGTCCCCGCCGCCCGCGAGGCCCTCGGCGGCCGTATCGACGTCTTCTGCGCCAACGCCGGCATCGCCCCCGCCGGCGGCCCCGAGGCCGAGGACGCCGTCTGGGACGCAGCCTGGGACGTCAACGTCATGGCCCACGTCCGGGCGGCGCGCGAACTGCTGCCCGAGTGGCTCGAGCGCGGCCGGGGCCGCTTCGTCGCGACCGTCTCGGCCGCCGGAATGCTCACCATGGTCGGCTCCGCGCCCTACAGCGTCTCCAAGCACGCCGCCCTCGCCTTCGCCGAGTGGCTGTCGCTCACCTACCGCCACCGCGGGATCGACGTCCACGCCGTGTGCCCGCAGGGCGTGCGCACCGACATGCTCGCCTCCGCCTCCACCGCCGGCGACCTGGTGCTCAAGCCCACCGCCATCGAGCCCGAGGACGTCGCCCGCGCCACCCTGGAGGCCGTCGACGCCGGGCGCTTCCTGGTCCTTCCGCACCCGGAGGCCGGCCGCTACGCCGTCGCGCGGGCATCCGACACCGACAAGTGGCTGGACGGCATGAATCATGTGCAGCGGAAGCTGGAGACAATCCAGCGGGACCAGCAGGTCCGGTAAGGCCACCAGGAGCAGGAGGAACCGCCATGACGAGCCCGGCGAACCAGCGGCAGGACGACGCCCCCACCCAGCCTGTCCCGCAGCGGCTGCTGGCCGCAGCCACCCGGCTGTTCGCCGACCGCGGCTACGACCGCACCTCCGTCCAGGAGATCGTCGAGGCGGCGGGCGTCACCAAGGGCGCCCTCTACCACTACTTCGGCTCCAAGGACGACCTGCTGCACGAGATCTACGGCCGGGTGCTGCGCCTGCAGCAGGAGCGGCTGGACGCCTTCGCCTCCTCCGACGCCCCCGTGGAGCAGCGGCTGCGCGACGCCGCCGCCGACGTCGTCGTCACCACCATCGACAACCTCGACGACGCCTCGATCTTCTTCCGCTCCATGCACCAGCTCAGCGAGGACAAGCAGAAGCAGGTGCGGGCCGAACGCCGCCGCTACCACGAGCGGTTCCGCGCCCTGATCGAGGAGGGGCAGAAGGCGGGGGTGTTCTCCACCGCCACCCCGGCCGACCTGGTGGTGGACTACCACTTCGGCTCCGTCCACCACCTCAGCACCTGGTACCGGCCCGGCGGGCGCATGACCCCGCAGGAGGTCGCCGACCACCTGGCGGACCTGCTGCTGCGGGCCCTGCGGCCGTAAACCCCCCCACCGCGACCCGCGAGCCCGGTGCCTCACGAACCACCCGAAGAACCCGGCACGACCCACGACACCGGACCCACGACCCCACACGACCCACTACCCAAGGCGGAGGCCTCAGGTGAAGGCATGGCGCGTCCACGAGAACGGCGAACCGCGCGAGGCGATGCGGCTGGAGGAGGTCCCGGACCCCGAGCCGGGCCCCGGCCGCCTCCTGCTGCGCGTACGGGCGGCGAACGTCAACTTCCCCGACGCGCTGCTGTGCCGCGGCCACTACCAGGTACGGCCCCCGCTGCCCTTCACCCCCGGCGTGGAGCTGTGCGGCGAGGTCGTGGCGGCCGGCGAGGGCACGTCCACCGCCACCGGCACCCGCGTCATCGCCCAGCCCGACCTGCCCCACGGCGCCTTCGCCGAACTGGTGGCGGTCGACGAGGCCCGCTGCGCCCCCGCGCCGAAGGCGCTGGACGACGCCGAGGCCGCCGCCCTCCACATCGGCTACCAGACCGGCTGGTTCGGCCTCCACCGCCGCGCCCGCCTCCAGGCCGGCGAGACCCTGCTGGTCCACGCCGCCGCCGGGGGAGTGGGCAGCGCCGCCGTCCAGCTCGGCCAGGCGGCGGGCGCGAAGGTGATCGGCGTCGTCGGCGGCCCCGAGAAGGCGGCGGTGGCCCGGGAGCTGGGCTGCGAGACGGTGATCGACCGGCGCGCGGTCGACGGCGCCAAGGGGCTGGCCCAGGCGGTCAAGGAGGCCACCGGCGGCCACGGCGCCGACGTGGTCTACGACCCCGTCGGCGGCGACGCGTACACCGCCTCCACCAAGTGCGTCGCCTTCGAGGGCCGGATCGTGGTCGTCGGCTTCGCCAGCGGCGCCATCCCCAGCCCCGGCCTCAACCACGCCCTGGTGAAGAACTACGCCATCCTCGGCCTGCACTGGGGCCTGTACAACACCCACGACCCGGCCGCCGTCCGCGCCTGCCACGAGGAGCTGACCAGGCTCGCCGAACAGGGCGCGATCAAGCCGCTGGTGAGCGAGCGCGTACCGATGGAGGGCGCGGCCGACGCCGTCCAGCGCGTCGCCGACGGCACCACCACCGGCCGCGTCGTCATCCAGCCCTGAGCCCCTCCGGCCCGGCCGCCGGCGCCGTGTGTCCCCGGACCGCCCGGCGGTCCGGGGACACACGGCTCTCTTGTGCGCGACCGGAAAGATCAGGAGGAGTTCACCGGTCGCGCTTCTCCGCATCATGTAGACGCTCGGCATCCTCGACAGCGCCCCACTCACGCGCACGCTCGAAATGGCGGCTGATGCGCACCTCGTGCTCCTGCTGCTCCGGGCGCGGGTCCGTCGCCAGCCGTGCGTGCAGCTCGACGTCGTAGCGGACGCCGTCGTAGGCGAGCTTTCGCCGTTGCAGGCCCTCGGGTGCGAACCCCGCCGCGCGGGCCACACGGCAGGAGGCCGGGTTGTCGGTGCGGTGCCCCAACTCCAGGCGGAACAGGCCAAGGTCGGTGAAGCACCAGTCGGCCAGCGCCCGGCAACCGTGGGCCGCCACGCCCCTGCCACGGGCGGCGGCGGTGGTCCAGTACGAGACCCAACCGGTGCCGTGCTGCGCGTTGACGCCGCCCACCGCGACACCGCCCAGAGCCGGGTCGCCGCCGTCGGCGACGGCGAAGCCGTAGGCCACTCCACGGTGCCACTGGTCCCGCCGCCGCCGGACCCACTGCTCGGCCTCCGCCGCCGTGGTGACGGGCGCGTCGGCCTGCCGCCCCATCACCGGCTCCGCGAACGCCTCCAGTACGGCGGAGACATCGGACAGCGCCCACGGACGCAGGCACAACCCGGCCGGTAACCACAGTCGATCACGCATTCCACGGATTCTTCCGCCGGACCGGGCGAGGCGGCAACGCAGTCAGTCCCGGGAGGAGCCCTCGGGCCACAGCACCCGGACGGGGACGCCGGTGCGGCGGGCGTAGGCCACCACATCCGCCGTGCCACCGTAGCCGCGCGACGGTTTCCCGTACCGGACGGGAATCGACCGAGACACCTCCCAAGTGACGCGAAAGAGAAATGAATAACCTATTGTGAAATTTTTATTTGAATGATATAATTCGCCGGTCCTTGATTATGGTGGGTGCTGTGACACCACAGAGCCCAAGCAGTACTGCCCTGACGGCCGCAGCCGCACGTGCCGCCCACCTCATCGTCGACAACCCGCCGTCGATCTTTGCCGACACGCTCGCCGAAGCCCTGCTGGGTGCCCAGGCCGAAGAGCTTCTGGGCTACCACCGCACTTACGGGGACCATCTCGTCCTGTCCGCCGCCCGAGCCCAGACCGTCTGCCGCAGCCGCTACACCGAAGAGTGCGTCAGCCGCGCGATCCACTCGGGCACACGCCAGTACGTGATTCTCGGCGCCGGTCTCGACACCTTCGCCCACCGCTCCGAACTCGCCGGGCAGGTCCGTGTCTTCGAGGTCGACCACCCCGCCACCCAGCAGGACAAGAGGGAGCGCCTGGCCGCCGCGGGAGTCCCGGTCCCCGGCAACGTCACCTATGTGCCGCTGGACTTCGAGCGCGAGTCCCTGGCCGGCGGGCTCGGCGCGCACGGCTTCGATCCGAGCAGGCCGTCGGTCGTCGCCTGGCTGGGCGTGAGCATGTACCTCACCGCCGACTCCGTCGCCGAAACCCTCGGCGCGATAGGAGGCTTCGCCCCCGGTACTCAACTCCTCATGGACTACATGCTCCCCGGGGGACTGCGCGATGCCACCGCGCGGCGATACGCCGACGCCGTCGCGTCCTTCGCCGCCGAACACGGCGAGCCATGGCGGACTTTCTTCACCCCGGAAGACCTGACCGCCCTGCTGTCCGGCTGTGGTTTCAAGTCCGTCAGGCATGTCCGCCAGCACGAGATGCTCGACCCAGCCCTGTGGGACCGCCAGGACGCACTGGCACCGCTCGACCTGTCCCGCATCGCCCACGCCCGGACACGCGGGTAGGGGCGAGCGCGCTGCTTCGCCCGGGAGGGGCCGCCCCGGGGCGG
>NZ_JAKMAY010000105.1:12462-17839 GCF_022015835.1 Streptomyces sp. ICN903
CCTGCCGCACATGGGCGGCGGGGGAAGGCGAGCCGTGAGCCGGGGCGGGCTACGGGTTGTCGTGCTTGGTCAGGGAGCCATCGGGGTTCATGGTGTAGAAGCGCGGTGGGCCCATGGCCTCCACCGCCTGCCTCAGTTCCGCTTCCTGCTCGGCGGGGCCGGGTCCGCCCGCGTCCCGCACGCGGAAACCGTGGAGTTCGACGGCTCCCGCGTCGATGTCGCCGGGTTCGGGGCGCCCCTCCAGGACGAATCCGCACAGTGCGCGCAGTGCGTCTTCGCCGAGTTCCAGAGGGTGGAAGGGCAGCGGGTACGGCTCCTCCTCTTCCTCTTCTTCCTCCTCGTCCGGCCAGGGGGTGACGTCGGCGGGGCGGTTCCCGGCCCAGTAGGGCAGTTCGAAGGGGAGCGGTTCGCCGATGTTCTCGATGATCCCGTCGTCCGGCGACAGGCTCAGGGAGCGGACGAGACGCCCGTCCTCCCACACGGCGAACGCGAACCAGTCGACCACGCTGTGCATAGCGTGTAGGACGAGCCGCCGGTCGGAGCTCGCCGCGACGAGGTGCCCCGGAAGCTGTGACGGGAAGTCGACCATCACCTCCCGGTCGCAGACGATCTCCAGGCCCGGCCGGCAGGCCGCGTACACCCTCCCGTCCGGCGGGTACACGCCGTCCCGCAGGTTTGAGCCCGTGCCTTCCTCGATCTCCCGGTCCGGATACAGGCGACGCAGCAGGGCGGAGGTCCGTGCCGGGTCCGTTGTCCCCGCCTGCCGCAGAAGGTCCGGCACATCCCCGTCGGCGTACACGAGCAGCCCCGTCCTGGCTCCCAAAACCCCTCCCGGGATCGTCCCCATCCGTGTCGTCGCACCGTACCCGCCCGCACCGACATCAGGGCCGGCCCCGGAAAGGAGACGGGGGAATCACTCCAGCCCAGACTCCGCAAGGCGGTTGAAGCCGGCGAGGCGGGGCGAGACGGTGAAGGGGAAGGACTCGCCGCCGGGGGTCTTGAGGGCCGCGACGATGTCGTGGTCCGGTTCGCCGAACGCCTCGAAGCGCTCCACGGTGCAGTGCTCCATCACCTCGCGGATGTACGGGTCCGACAGCCGCCAGTGGGTGCGGATGGCGTCGGAGTCGCGGTAGAGCTGGAAGCTGTGCGCCAGCATCCGCTCCTCGTCGATGAAGACCTCCACCATCAACTGGGGGCCGTGCTCCTGAGCGAACGCCACCGCCTGCGCGATGGCGCGGCGGAAGCCGTCGAGGTGGCCGTCGGTGATGCGCATGGTGTTGCGGAAGAGGATGGTGCCGCTGCTCATGGTGTCCATGCGCTTGAGTGTCATACCTAAAGTTAGGTTGAGGTCAAGGGTGGGTCCCGGCGGGAGACACCGGCCACGTGATGAGCGTCAGCCGTCGGCCCGGCATGTCGCCGGCTGCCAGACTCGCTCCATGCGGAGGATCATCGAGGACATGGCGGGCCGTCTGGCCGAGGTGCCGGGTGTGGTCGGGGTGATGCTCGGCGGCAGCCGGGCACGCGGGGAGCACAGGCCCGGATCGGACTGGGACCTCGGCGTCTACTACCGGGGCGCTCTCGATCTCGCCGCACTGCGCGCGCTGGCCGGTCCCGGGGCGGAGGTGGCCGGCCCGGGCGGCTGGGGACCCTGGGTGAACGGCGGTGCGTGGCTGCGCGTCGACGGTGCGGCGGTGGACTGGATCCTGCGGGACCTGGACCGGGTCGAGCGGGTATGGGCGGACTGCCGCGAGGGCCGGTACGAGGTGGGCGTACGGGCCGGGCACCCGCTCGGTTTCTGGTCGCCGTGCTATGCGGGCGAGGTGGCGCTCGGCCGGGTACTGGCCGATCCGTCCGGCGAGTTGGCGGACCTCCGGTGCAGGACCGCGGTCTACCCCGAGCCGCTGCGAGAGGCGTTGACCGCGGCGGCCTGGGAGGCGGAGTTCCTGGTCGGTGCCGCGGCGAAGGGCGCGGCAGGGGCGGACACGCTCTACGTCTCGCTCTGCCTGTCCCGGGCGGTCGGTGTGCTGGTGCATGCGGTGTTCGCCGAGGACCGGCGCTGGTGCCTCAACGAGAAGGGCGCGCTGGCCGTCGCCGAGACACTGCCGGCCGCGCCGGCCGGCTTCGGCCCGCGAGTCCGCCGCCTGCTGGGGGCGCCCGGCGAGACCCCGGAGTCGCTGGCGGCGACGGTGGCCGAGGCACGGGCACTGGTCGAGGAGACCGTCGCCGCGCTGAGGAACCGCACCGGGTGACAGCGCCTGCCCCCGAGTGCGGGGCCCGCGCGCCGCGGGCAACCCGCCGAAGTCCCGGCGGACCGCCGCACCGTTCAGGCGTACAGATCCTCCAGGCCGATGAGCAGGACGTCGCCGTCGCGTGCCGCCTCGGTGCGCAGGGCGTCGCTGAAGCCCGCACCGCTGAAGCAGGCCAGCCGGCACCCATCGGTTTCCGCCGTGCCCCGCTCGGTGAGGATCTCCCGGGCCCGCCTGAGCCTCTCCAGGTGCCTCACGCCCATGACCGTGCCCCACTTGGCCTCGCCGAGCAGGGCCACCGACGGTCTGCCCGCTCCCGATCCCGGTTCGACCGCTGCCACGTCGATCTCGATCTGCCTGCGCGCCGCCGGGTCGGTGACGATGCCGCTGCCCACCTGCCCGGGGAAGGAGTCGAGCAGGGCCTGTCCCGGGCCGAGCACGTACTCGCGGCACACCGCCTCGAAGTGCGGTCCGGCCACCTGGGAGGCGAAGCGTTCGGCCGACCGTTCCCACACCTGTGCCGCCTGGCCGCTCTCCAGCCGCGCCCAGGAGGGGCGCATCACGGCCTCGTAGAAGGTGATCAGCGGTTCGCTGATGCGGTAGTGCGACTTCCCGGCCCGGAAGACGTCCGCCTCGCGGACCAGCAGATGGCTGTCCTCCAGGACGTGGAGGGGGTGGGAGATGTCCACCGACTTGCGGCCGATGTAACCCGCGATCGCGCCCCGGGAGGTGTTGCCCTGGGCCACCGCGGCGAGGACCGAGTGGTAGAGCGCGGTGTCGCGGATGTCCGCCTCCTCGGCCAGCAGGTACCGGGCCTCCCGGAAGAGCGGGCTGAGGGGGGAGAGGACGGTACGGCAGAGCCAGTCGTCGAACTCCTCCAGGCTGCCGGGGACGTCGTCCGCCAGGAACTGCCGCCGGTACGCGGGCGTGCCGCCGAGGACGGCGTGGAGCCGGGCCGCGAGAGCGGGCTCGTCCGCCACGCCCCAGAAGTCCGCCGCCTCCCGGTATCCGAAGGGCCTCACGACCAGCTCCAGTTGGGCTCGGCCGCGCAGGGGGGCGGTGCTCGCCAGCAGCCCGCCCATGACGGACATCGCCGAGCCGCACAGCAGCAGCCGCATCCGGCTCTCCCGCACCTGGAAGCGGTCGATCTCCCGCTGGATCAAGGAGGGGAGCTCCGGAGCCGTCTTCACCAGGTAGGGGAACTCGTCGATCACCACGAGCACCGGCCCCTCGCCGCGCTGGGGCAGGGCCAGAGCGAACAGGTAGGAGATCGCGTCGTCCCAGGTGGCGAAGGAGAACGGGGCCGGGGAGCCGGTGTACTCGGCCAGGGCGGCGCCGAACTGGCGCAGCGACTCGGCGGCGGTCGCGGTCGTGGCCCCGAAGTAGAAACCGCCCCGCCGCTCCACGAGGGCGCGCAGCAGATACGTCTTGCCCATGCGCCGCCGGCCGCTGACGACACCGAGCATGGCGTGCGGCAGCGGGCGGGCCGCGAAGGCCGCGAGGCCGTCCCATTCGGCGTCCCGGCCGAAGACATGGGGCGGTTTGGCGGGGAGATTCGGGCGGGGCATCTCGCTCCAGGTGTTAGGACTACACTCCTTAGAAGTGTAGTCCTAACACCCTCGCGCGCCCTCCGGGCGCGGGGACTCAGGCCTGAGCAGGCGCGAAGCGCTTCAGCTCGCGGCGGGCCAGGGAACGCTGGTGGACCTCGTCCGGGCCGTCGGCGAGCTGGAGGGTGCGGGCGCCGGCCCACAGCTCGGCCAGCGGGAAGTCCTGGCTGACGCCGCCCGCGCCGTGCAGCTGCACCGCGCGGTCCAGGATGCCCACGACCTCGCGCGGCACCGCGATCTTGATGGCCTGGATCTCGGTGTGCGCGCCCCGGTTGCCGACGGTGTCCATCAGCCATGCCGTCTTGAGCACCAGCAGCCGCAACTGCTCCACCGACACCCGCGCGTCGGCGATCCACTGCTGGACGACGCCCTGCGCGGCCAGCGGCCTGCCGAAGGCGGTACGGGCGTTGGCGCGGCGGCACATCAGCTCGATCGCCCGCTCGGCCATGCCGATCAGCCGCATGCAGTGGTGGATGCGGCCAGGTCCCAGGCGGGCCTGGGCTATGGCGAAGCCGCCGCCCTCCTCACCGATCAGGTTGGCCACCGGCACCCGCACGTCGTGGAAGAGGACCTCGGCGTGGCCGCCGTGCCAGTGGTCCTCGTAGCCGTAGACCGTCATCGCGCGGCGCACCTCGACGCCCGGGGTGTCGCGCGGGACCAGCACCATCGACTGCTGGCGGCGGATGTCCTCGCCGTCCGGGTCGGTCTTGCCCATCACGATGAAGACCGCGCAGTCGGGGTTCATCGCCCCGGAGATGTACCACTTGCGGCCGGTGATGACGTACTCGTCGCCCTCGCGCCGGATGCGGGTCTCGATGTTGGTGGCGTCGGAGGAGGCGACCTCCGGCTCGGTCATGGCGAAGGCCGACCGGATCTCCCCGGCCAGCAGCGGCTTCAGCCACCGCTCGCGCTGCTCGGCGCTGCCGAACTGGGCCAGCACCTCCATGTTGCCGGTGTCGGGCGCGGCGCAGTTGGTGGCGGTCGGGGCGAGCTGCGGGCTGCGGCCGGTGATCTCGGCCAGCGGCGCGTACTGGAGGTTGGTCAGTCCGGCGCCGTGCTCGGCGTCGGGCAGGAAGAGGTTCCACAGGCCGCGCTCGCGGGCGGCGGCCTTCAGCTCCCGAACCACCGGCGGGGTGCTCCACGGCGAGTCCAGCGCCGCCCGCTGCTCCTCGGCCACGGCCTCCGCCGGGTAGACGTGCTCGTCCATGAAGGCCAGCAGCTTCTCGCGGAGCTCCTCGGTGCGTGCGTCGAATCCGAAGTCCATGGCGGATCAGCCTTCCTGCAGGGTGGTGAGGCCTTCTGAGACGAAGAGGGGGACGAGTGCGCCGATGCGGTCGAAGCCCGCGCCGACGGTCTGCCCGAGGGTGTAGCGGTAGTGGATGCCCTCCAGGATCACGGCGAGCTTGAAGTAGGCGAACGCCGTGTACCAGGCGATGCCGGAGACGTCGCGGCCCGACGAGGAGGCGTACCGCTCGACCAGTTCCCGCGCGTCGGGGTGGCCGGGGGCCTCGCGGGTGGTGGCGA
>NZ_JAKMAY010000106.1:0-17753 GCF_022015835.1 Streptomyces sp. ICN903
CCCCGGCCGGCCGGCCCGGTGCCCGGGTCCATGCCGCCGAGCACCCGGTCGCAGACGTCCTCCAGGAACGGCTGGGGGGGCAGGCCGCCTAGCAGGGACACAAGGCGGTCCAGTCCCTCGGTGATGTCCTCGCCCCGGTGCTCGATCAGCCCGTCGGTGTAGAGCACGAGGACCGCCCCGTCCTCCACCTCCAGGCTCACGGACTCGAACTCCACCCCGCCGACGCCCAGCGGGGCGCCCGAGGGCGCCTCGACGGGGGTGACCTCCCAGCCCTCGCCCCGGCCGGTCAGCAGCAGCGGCGGCACGTGCCCTGCGGTGGCCAGGGTGCACTGACGGGTGGAGGGGTCGTAGACGGCGTAGACGCAGGTGGCCATCAGGGGCTCGTCGGGGCCCTGGGCGAGGTCGTCGGCCAGGTCGTTGACGCGGCGCAGCAGTTCGTCGGGCGGCAGGTCGAGGGCGGCCAGGGTGCGCACCGCCGTGCGCAGCTGCCCCATGGTGGCCGCGGCGCGCAGCCCGTGGCCCATCACGTCGCCGACGACGAGGGCGACCCGGCCGCCCGCCAGGGGGATCACGTCGAACCAGTCGCCGCCCGCCTCGGCCTCGGCCTCGGCGTGGCTGCCCCCGGGGACATAGCGGTAGGCGATCTGCAAGCCGGGGGGCGAGGGCACCTGCTGGGGCATCAGGCTGCGCTGGAGCATCAGGGCGCTCTCGCGCTCGCGGGCGTAGAGGCGGGCGTTGTCCAGGCTGATGCCGGCGCGCCCGGCCAGTTCCATCGCGAGCGCGAGGTCGTCGCGGTCGAAGGCGGCGCGGCCCTCGGCGCGGTTGAGCAGCAGCAGCCCCAGGACGGTGCCCCGGGCGCGCAGCGGGACGACCATCAGGGAGTGGATGTCCAGGTCGAGGGCGGCCTGGACCCTGGGGTCGCCCGGGTAGGAGGCGGAGACCAGCTCCTCGCGCGACATCACCAGGTGGGGGGCGGCGGAGGTGAGCACGCTCTCGAAGATCGACCCCCTCTCCAGGGCGATGTCCTGGCCGACCCTCAGCATCCGCTCCACGACCGGGCCGCGGGCCTTGGCCGCGGCGCCGAGCTGGAGCAGGGGGGCGCCGGACGGCCGGGCGGCGCGGGGCAGTTCGCCACCGTGGGCGACGGCGGCGTAGAGCATCACGCTCGAGTAGTCGGCGAAGCGCGGGACGAGGGCGCCGGCGAGCGTCCTGGCGATCCTGGGGACGTCGAGCAGGTCGCCGAGGGCCACGCCGACATCGTCCAGGAGCTTCAGCCGCTGCCGGGCGCGCTCGATCTTCTCCATCGCGTCGCGCCGCTCGGTGACGTCCATCACCGTGGAGCTGACGCCGAGGACGCGTCCGTCGGGGCTGGTGAGCCTGCCGTAGGACACCGAGCGCCAGCCGTGCCCGTCGGGTGCGGCCAGGACGGTGTCCACCACCGGGCGGCCGGTCTCCAGCACGAGGGACTGGATCTGGGCGAGGGTGTCGGCCATGGCCTGCGGCAGGACGTCGTGGACGGTCCTGCCGAGGGTCTCGTGGACCGGCCTCCCGTTGAGCCGGGCGAGTGCCTCGTTGGCGCGGACGTAGCGGCGCTCGGTGTCGAAGACGGCGATGCCGAGCGGTGATGTGGCGAAGAGGGCGTCGAGGGCTGCGAGGTCCTGTTCGACGGCGCGCAGCCGGGAGGTCTCCACGATGTTGGCCAGAACGAACGGTTTGCACTCGGGGGGCGTGAGCAGGGAGGCGCGGGCCTCCACCTCCACGGTGTGCCCGTCGCGGTGGCGCACTCGCATGCTGCCGCGCCAGTACCTGTTCTCCCGGAGCGTCCGGTAGATCCCGTCGTGTGGGACCGGGGCTCCCGAGGACGCCTCGACGGGGACGTCCGTGAGGTAGCCGCCGTAGTAGTGGCCGACCATGGCTTCGGCGGGCCACCCGAGGATCTCCTCGACCGTGGGGCTCCACAGCATGATGTAGCCGTCGGTGTCGAACATGACGACACCGACGCGCAGGGTGTCGAGCAGCGAGGTGGTCACGCCCTCGACCGCGCCGTGGAATGCCTTGGGTGGGTCGTTCACGCCGTCCTCGTCCACGCTCGGGCTCTCGCCCGGGCGCGCACCCGGGCCTTTTGGGACTGTTTGTCCGTATACCCGATTGTGCAATGGGTCAGGCGTGATCACCGCCCCCGCGGCGCAGGCGCTCGACCAGGTAGCGCCGCTCCTGCGCCGCTCCGTCCGCCCCTTCCGCCCCGGCGCCGCCCGCCCGGTCCCCGCCCAGCCGCTCGGCCATGCTCTGGGCCTCGGCCCGGGTGGCGTAGCGGCCGACGCGGTAGCGGTTGCCGTTCGGATCCTGCCGTATGACCATCCAGGGGAGCACGGTCTTGCTCTCGCTCATCGTGCACCCCTCCCGCCCGGCGCTCCGCGCCGTGCGACTTCCCCCAACGATCCACCGGTCTGCATATGCCCGAGCCTACGCCCGGACTTCACTCAACGCATTCGCGTTGGCACAATGCGGCATGATTTCGGCCATGTGTGCGAGTGACCGCGGCGTCCGCGGGGGCGCGCGGGGGTGATTCAGCGCACCGGGAGGTGGTACACGGCGCGGTGGCGGTCCGCGGGCACGATCACGTCCGCGGTCTCCACCGGACGTCCGCCGGCGCGGTACGTCCGCTCGATCACCAGCACGGTGTGCCCCGGCACCCCGCCCAGTACGAGCATCTCCTCGGCCAGTCCGGGGCGGGCTCCGACCTCCTCCACCACGTTGTCCACGACGATGTCGATGGCCGCCATCCGCTCCACCACCCCCCGCCCTCCGAGCGGCCCCTCCTCCGGCAGCATCACGGGGGTGCGCCCGGTGACGGCCAGCGGCTCCCAGGAGGTGGAGAGCATCGAGGGCTCCCCGTCGACGCGGAACAGGTAGCGGGTGCGCATCACCCGCTCCCCCTCCTTGATCCGCAGCCGCTCGGCGATCCCCGGACCCGCCTCCTCCTGCTCGCTGTGCGACTCCCAGGTGCCCGTGATCCGTTCGTCGGCCTGCTCCTGGCGGAACGGGCCGGCCTCGCCGGCCGGCCGGTAGCCGGTTCGGATCACCCTGCGCGGCACGGGCCGCTCGCGCACGTACGTCCCCGACCCGGAGCGGCCCTCGACCAGCCCCTCGGCCATCAGCACCTTGCGGGCCTCGAGTGCGACGGTGTCCGAGACGCCGTACTCCGCGCGGATACGGGCCTGCGACGGCAGCCGGGTGCGCGGCGGAAGCGTGCCGTCGGCGATCTTCCGGCGGAGATCCCCGGCCACACGCAGATACGCGGGCTGTTCACCGAAAGGCACATGTCCTCCCAACAGCTTGACGGTGTGCAACAGCTTGGCAACGGAAGGTTGTACGCCGCAATAATCGGCCAGGGTTTCACCCGATGTGATGAAGTGCTGCTCAGGGCAGGTTTCAAGCACGAATCCGGCCCCCACGGCGAAGCCGTGGGGGCCGGGGCTGTGCACGGGCGGTCGGAGCCCCCGGGGGCCGGACCGCGGACCGGCCCGGAGATCAGACCGGAGGCCGGACCGTGGAGCAGGGACTCCGGGGGCTCAGAACTGCAGCGCCCAGGAGTTGATCGTGCCGGTGTCCCACCAGCCGTTGTCGCTGACCCGCAGCTTCCAGGTCCCGTTGGCGGCCTCCGAGGAGGCGTTGACGGTGTAGGTGCCGATCATGTTGTCGGCGCTGCCGCCCGTCCCGTAGCTCTTGATGCGGTAGGCGCTGCCGTCGGGGGCCACCAGATCGACCTGCAGGTCGCCGATGTAGGTGTGCCGGATGTCGATCTCGACCTTCAGGTCGGAGGGGGCGTTGCCGCTGACACCCGAGACGGCGATCGGGGACTCCACGGTGGCGTGGTCGCGGATCGGGTAGTCGGCGGTGTTCTCGAAGCGGCCGTCCGGGTCACCCGGGTCACCGGGGTCGTCCGGGCCGCCCTCGCCCACGTTCAGCAGCTTGTTCGGGGAGCCGCTGCCGGGACCGGAGATCGCGCCGGTGACGGCGGCGGAGTCGAGGCCGGCCGCGACCTGGGACGGGGTGGCGCCGGGGTTGTCCCCCAGGTACAGCGCGGCGGCACCGGCGACGTGCGGCGCGGCCATCGACGTCCCCGAGATGGTGTTGGTGGCGCTGTCCGAGGTGTGCCAGGTGGAGGTGATGGACGAGCCCGGCGCGAAGATGTCCAGGATGCTGCCGTAGTTGGAGAACGACGAGCGCGCGTCGGAGCTGGTGGTGGATCCGACGGTGATGGCCTCGGCGACCCGGGCGGGCGAGGAGGTGGACGCGTTGGTGTTGGAGTTGCCCGCGGCCACGGCGTAGGTGACGCCGGAGGCGATGGAGTTGCGCACGGCGGTGTCGAGGGTCGAGTTGGCGCCGCCGCCCAGGCTCATGTTGGCCACCGCGGGCTTGACCGCGTTCCGCGTCACCCAGTCGACGCCCGCGACCACGCCGGAGATGGTGCCGGAGCCGTTGTTGTCCAGCACGCGCACGGCCACGATCCTCGCCTTCTTGGCGACGCCGTGGGAGGTGCCCGCGACGGTGCCGGCGACGTGGGTGCCGTGGCCGTTGCCGTCCTGCGCGACGTTGTCGCCGTCCACGGCGTCGTAGCCGTTCACCGCCCGGCCGCCGAAGTCGCTGTGGCTGATCCGCACACCGGTGTCGATGATGTATGCGTTCACGCCCTGGCCTGCGGAGTCCGGGTAGGTGTAGCTGCGGTCGAGCGGCAGGGACCGCTGGTCGATGCGGTCCAGGCCCCAGGACGGGGGGTTGGTCTGGGTGCCGGCGATGGAGACCTTCTGGTCTTGTGCCACCGCGTCCACGGCCGGGTCGGCGGCGAGCTTCTTCGCCTCGGCCTCGGTCAGCTGGACCGCGTAGCCGTTGAGCGCCTCGTGGTAGGTGCGCTTGATGCTGGCGCCGTACTTCTTCACCAGCGACTTGCCCTTCGAGGAGCCGGCGTCGGCCGCGTCCTCGTCGAGGGTCACGATGTAGCTGTTCTTGATCGCTCCGGGGGCGCCGGCGTTCTGGATCACGCCTTCGGCGGGCGGAGCGGCCACGGCTGTCACCGCGGGCACGAAGCCGATGGCCAGGGCCGCGGCGGTCACCGTGGCCGCACGGGCACGTCTGCGTCGGGTGGGACGCATCGCTGCCATGTGGGGGTCCTCCTCTTGTGGGGTGCGCTACTGAGGGAATGCGCATGAGCATGACAAACCAAGCACCGGGAGGTGCGCGGTGCCGGAACGATTCGCCGCTCGAAAGATTCGCCGATCCATAGGAAAGACACAAGGGTGCGTGCACAAAGACACGTACATGTCACATGCCGTCAACACACTTCCGGCCAAGGCGTCCCGGCCCCGGGCCGGTACCGCGCCCCGCCGGCCCGTCCGGCCGCCGGGCGGGCCCGGCGGTTGTATCCGCTTTGTATGGGCGCCCCCTTCAATCGCCCCGTCACCGACCACAAGGGGAAGCCCATGCAGAGACGTTCCCGCCGGATACTCGCGGCCGCGAGCGCGGTCGCCGCCCTCGCGGTCACGGCCCCCACCGCCGTCGCGACACCGCAGGAGAGCTCACCGGACGCCGTACAGGCCCTGTCCCGGCCCAACTTCAGGATGCCGTTCCTGTGCGGCCAGGTCTGGCGCGGCAGCAACTGGAACGGACACAGCCCGGCCCACTCGATCGACTGGAACCACTACGACGCGAACGGCAACCCGGACGACTTCAAACGCCGGGTGTTCGCCAGCGCCGGCGGCACCGTCCTCTCCTCCCACTACTCCACCACCACCGGCTACGGCCACACCATCGTGATCGGCCACGGGAACGGCTGGCGGACGCGCTACGCCCATCTGTACAGCCGAGGGGTCAGCAAGGGCGACAAGGTCACGGCAGGCCAGCGGATCGGCCGGGTCGGCAAGTCGTCCGCCAGGTACAGCCTCTCCCCGCACCTGCACTACGAGCAGATCCACAACGGGTCGGTCGTCACCGCGGTCGTGCAGGGGGTCGGCTACCCCGACTACACCACGCGCTACCAGAAGAGCACCAACAGGTGCTGATCTGACGCCCGCGCCGCGACGGGCGGCCGGGCCCGCCGCACCCGCCGTCCGCCCCCGCGGGGCGTGCCGCCTCCGGCGCCGTAGGCGGCACGCCCCGCTGACGCGTCAGGACCGCGGACGCGTCAGCGCGGCGAACGCAGCTTCGCGTCCACGAGTTCGGCCTGATCGCACACCTGGAGCCGGCGCCACGTCGACAGGGAGCGGTGGAAGTAGCGCCTGGCGGTCTGCTCCCGGCCGGTCGCCCGGTGCAGTTCGCCCAGCAGGCACGCGACGCGCGCCTCGGCCCGGCGGTCGCCGAGCTGCCGCTGCACGGCGAGCGCGTCCACCAGCAGCGCCGACGCCTGACCCGCGTCGCCCTGACGCAGGCACAGCTCCCCGATGCTCTGCTGCACGTAGGCCGCGCAGTGCGTGTCGGCCAGCTCGTCGAAGATGCCGAGCGCGTGCTCCAGTTCGGCCCGCGCGGCGCGCGGTTCGCCGCGCAGCTCGTGCAGCACCGCGATCCGGCGGCGCACCTGCGCCTCCCGGTGCCGGTCGCCGACGGCCCGGGACAGCTCCAGGGCGCCGTCGAGCCACGGCGCCGCGGCGTCCGGATCCCGGCGCTCCAGCCACACCGAGGCGATCGCGTTGTGCGCGACCGCCTCGCCGTGCGGGTCGCCCGCACCGCCGAACCCGCGCAGCGCGTCGGTGAACGCCTTCAGGGCGGCGCCGAGATCGCCCACCACCCGGTGCACGGAGCCGGCCCCCACCGCGGCGACCGCCTCGCCCGGCGGATGCCCCAGCCGGGCGAAGAGGGCGCGCGAGGTTTGGAACGACTCCAGCGCCTCCGTGTACCGGTCCTGGTAGAGGTGGAGCTGGCCCAGGTTGCGCAGCAGCGCCGCGGCCCGGGCATCGGCCGGGTCGGGCATCGCGTCGAGTACGAGCCGGTGCGTTCTCAGCCAGTCGCCGTAGTGGCCGCGCATGTCGAAGAAGCCCGCCAGTTCGACGGCGAGGTCGGCGGCCCGGGAGACCCGGCCCAGCCGCAGCGCGGACTCCACCGACCGGACCAGCAGCCGGCGCTCGGTCTCGAACCACTCGACGGGCCGGGCGCGTACCGCGCCCGCGACCGCGGCGGCCGGCCCGGTGGGCCGGACCGGTTCCCCGAGCACCCCGAGGAAGCGGGTGGGCATCGCCGAGTTCGCGCAGCGGGCGAGCGCGATCAGCGCGTCGACGACCTGCAGCCGGCGCCGCCGGAGCACGCCCGCGCCGTTCTCCTCGGCCAGCTCCCCGGCGTAGCAGCGCAGCAGGTCGTGCATCCGGTAGCGCTGCAGCCCCAGCCGGTCGGTGCCCACCACCTCGACCAGATGCTCGTCGGCCAGCGCCTCCAGCTCCCCGGCGGCCCCGTCCGGGCGGCCCATCGCCACCGCGACGAGCCAGCCGGGCACCGCGTCGCCGCTCAGTTGCCCGAAGGCCCTGAAGGCCGCCGCCGCCCGCTTCGGCAGATGGCGGTAGCTCAGCTCCGCGCTCGCCCGCACCTCCATCTCGCCCGTCTGGAGCTGGTCCAGCCGTCCGCGCTCGTCGTGCAGGAAGTCGGCCAGCGTGCCGACGCTCCAGCCCGGCCGGTTGGCCAGCCGGGAGCCGGCGATCCGTACGGCCAGCGGCAGCGAACCGCAGCCGGTGAGCACCCGGTCGGCGTCGGCGCCCTCCCGGCGCAGCCGGTCCTCCCCCACGATCGCGCCCAGGAGCGCGCGGGCCTCGTCGCGTCTCATCACCCCGATGGGGAAGTGGTGCGCCGGCAGCTCCGGCGTCCGGCGGCGCGAGCTGACGAGCACCGCCGATCCGCCGGTCCCCGGGAGCAGGGGGCGCACCTGCGCGCCGCCCGCCGCGTCGTCGAGGACGACGAGGTACCGGCGCTGTGCCATCCGCGAGCGCAGCAGCGCGGCCCGCTCGCCCGTTTCGCCGGGGACCGCGCTGTCGATGACGCCGAGCCCCCGCAGCATCTCGGCCAGGACGTCGGCCGGCTCGCGCGGGCGGTCGCTCATCCCGCCCAGGTCCACGAAGAGCTGACCGTCGGGGAAGGCCTGGCGCACCCGGTGCGCCACATGGACCGCCAGGGTCGTCTTCCCCGAGCCCGGCGGGCCCGACAGGACGGCGACGACCGGCTGCCGGCCGGCCGCCGACAGCAGCCGCTCCAGCGCGGCCACCTCCTCGGACCGGCCGGTGAAGTCCGGCACGTCCATCGGCAGCTGGCACACCGGCTCGGCCGGCACGGGCCGGCGCCGGCCGGTGCAGCCGTTGACCTCCTCCCCGGCGCGGCGCAGGGAGGCACCCGGTTCGACGCCGAGCTCGGCCGCCAGGATCCGCTCGGCCTCGGCGTAGGCGGCACGGGCCTGCGCGGTGCGGCCCGACCCGTGCAGCGCCCGCACCAGCATCTGCCACAGGTCCTCGCGCAACGGGTCCTCGGCCAGACGTGAGCGCAGCTCCACGACCAGCGGCGCGTACTCCCCCATGCGCAGCCGCACCTCGAGGTACTCGCCGACCGCGGCCGACCGCGCCTCCTCGGCCCTGACGACCACCGGATCCCACACCACGCTGGACGGCACGTCCTGCAGCACGCCGCCGCGCCAGAGCCCGAGGGCCGACTCGTAGCGGCGCAGCGCCGCCTCGTCCCCGCCTCGGTCGCGCTCCGCGCGGGCCCGCTCCAGCCGCTGCTCGAAGAGCGACAGGTCGATGTCACCGGGCGCGGCGTCGAACGCGTACCCCGACGGCCTGGTGCTCAGCCCGCCGGTGGCGACCCCCGCCTCCGACAGGGCACAGCGCAGTGCGCGCACATAGGTGCGGACGTTGGCGACGGCGGAGCGGGGGGCGCCACCGGGCCACAGGACCTCGGTCAGCATGTCGAGCGAGACGAAGGCGCCGGGCTGCAGCAGCAGCGTGGCGAGGACCGCCCTCGGCTTGGGGCCGCCGATACGGACCTCGGCACCGCGCCCCCGTACCCTCAGCGGCCCCAGCACCCCGAAAGTCGGCTCCCCCATCCACGCGCCCTCCGCGACGGTCCGTGGCCCGGGGGCACAGCGTACTGACGTACGAAGGCGTCGGACAGGGCCCCGCGGAACGCCGCTCCCCAGGGCGAACGCCGACTGTCCCTCCGGTGCCGTACGAGTGCCGCGCGGGCTCCGCGCCGGTTCGCCGGACACCGTTCGCCGACGCATCCGTCCCACTTCGGCCACTCGTCTGAAATACGACACTCGCTGGACTACTCTGTGTGCCCTGCCGAGCACCATGGGGGGACCGTGGGGTTATTCGCGGAGAACCAGGTTTTTCTGAGCAGACTGGCCCACACCGACCAGCAGTCGCTGCTGGCGCTCGGCCACCGGCACGTCTACCGGTCGCAGGAGGAACTCGTCGGTGAGGGTTCGGCGACCACCTTCGTCCTGCTGATCCTGACCGGCTGGTGCACGGTGTGGCGGGCCACCGAGCGAGGGCGCCTCATCCTGGCGCTGCGTCAGGCCGGTGAACTCGTCGGCGAGATGGCCGCCCTGGACGGACGTCCGCGCAGCGCCACGGTGAGTGCGCTGGGCACCGTGGAGGCCCTCGTGGTGCCGGGCGACCGCTTCCGGCACTTCATCTCGGCCCGCCCTTTCGTGACCGGGCTCGTGATGGCGCAGCTCACCGAGCGGCTGCGCAGCGCCGACGACCAGCGCCGTTCCCTGGCCTCGGCCACCGTCCTGGAACGGCTCGCCGCCTGCCTCGTCGAACTCGCCGACCGTACCGGCCGCCAGGAGAGCGGCTCGACGGTGATCCGGCTCCCGCTGTCCCAGCACGAGATCGCCGCGGCGATAGGCGCGACCCGTGAGGCGGTGGCGAAGGCGCTGCGGCTGCTCCGCGAGGAGGGGCTCGTACGCACCGGGCCGAAGGTCATCGTGGTCAACGATCCGGAACCGCTGCGGCTGCTCGGCGGTTCCGCGACACCGACGTGACGGCCGGGTGTGTAAACGGCTACAGCGCGGTCCCCGCCGCCGCGGGACAGTGGCGGCAGGGCCGGGAGGACGAACACCGGGCAGGCCGGGGCGAAAGGCAGTGGAGCGATGCACGGCGAGACGCGGTACGGATTCATCATCAGCCTGGACGCCCAGGGATCGGGCACCACCCCCGACCCGGACCGCCCGGGGTTGCGCGCACGGATCCACCGGGTGGCGGAGGACGCGTTCGACAGGGCGGGCATCGGCGACGCCAGGCTGGTCCAGGAGGACCGCGGTGACGGCATTCTCGCCGTGGTGGAGCCACGCCGCACCGAAGCGCTCGCGGGTGAGTGGGTGGAGTACCTCCACCAGAACCTGCGCCAGGTCAACCGGGAGCTGAGCCGGCCGCTGCGGTTGCGTGCCGGGCTCAACGTCGGCCCGTTCACCCCCGACGGGCAGGGCTTCTCCGGCGCCGCGGTCGACCTCGCCTGCCGGATCGGCAACTGCCCCGAGGCCAAGGCCGTACTGGCCGCCGCCCCCGGATCGCCGCTGCTGGTGGCCGTCACCGAGCAGCTCTACCGGGACGTCATCCGGCACGGGGGCCGGTGGATCGAGCCGGATCACTACCGCCGGTACCGCGTCCTGCTCCGGGAAGGGGCGCATCAGCCCTGGTTCACGGTGCCGGGCCGCACCGCGCCGCCACCGCTCCCCGGTCGGGAGGAGAGCGCCGCGCCACCGCGCGAGGACGGGCCGCCGCAGGAGGACACCGGGCGGCGGGACGGCGCCGGGGACGACTTCCGGTTCGGCACCGTGACCCACTACGGGTCCGGGCAGGTGCTGCAGGGCAGATTCGGGGACCTCACCTTCGACCAGCGTCGCGGCGGCGCCGGCGGCTCCGGGGAACGCGCATGAGCACCGGCGACACGGATGCCCCCGAGGCCCGGGCGGACGACGCGCCCGGAGCGGACGGAGGTGGCGGCGGCCGCCGGCCGCAGTCGGACCGGCCCGGGGAGCAGGAGCGCGGACCACGGCAGGACGGCGGCCCCGCCGCGCCCGACGGACCACCGGAGGACGAACTCTTCGGCGACTTCGAGACCGACCCGTCGGCCAAGGAGGGGCGGGCAGCGGCGGGAGGGGCCGCCGCCCGCATCGCGCGCGAGTCCCGGGCGTTCTTCCTGCGCGACTCCAGCACCTACGTCGGCGGCACCATCGGCGCGGTCAACTTCCGCTTCGGGGACACCGCCCGGGCTTCCCTGCTCGCCGGACCGCTGCCCGAGGACGAGCTGCGACGGCTGCGGCGGCGGTTCACCCGGCCGCCGGACTACGAGGACTTCAAGCGGCAGCTGCGCGACGACCGCCTGCTGGTGCTCTGCGGCCAGCCCGGCAGCGGGCGGACGTACACCGCCCTGTCGCTCCTCGACGACCTCACCCGCGGGAAGGTGTCCCGGCTGGATCCCGGTTCCGACCTCACCGGCCCGGACTCGGACGACGAGGGCGGTCGTGTGGCCGAGGGCCACGGCTACACCCTGGAGCCGGCCGACGGCCGGCTGCCCGCGGAACTGCACCTGGACCGGCTGCGCCGCCTGCTGGCCGACCGCGGCGCCTACGCCGTGCTGCTGTCCGTACCCGACACCGGCGTCCCCCGCGCGCCGCAGGCCCGCTACCGCCGCGCGCACACGCCCGCCGCCGAGGACGCCGTACTCGACGGCCATCTGGCCGCGGAACTCGACAGCGCGCCCGTCGAGGCGATACGGGCGGCCCGGCTGCTGGCCCGCCGGGACACCGTACGGGCCGCGCTGGGGCTGGAGACGCTGCTGCCCGCCGAGGCAGCCAGGCTCGCCGGTCTCGTGGCCCGGCACGTCACCGGCGAGCTGACCGAGGAGGAGCTGCTGACCGCGTGCCGCGGTTTCGCCGCCGAGCAGGTCCGCGAGTGGTTCGCGGGCGGCACGGCGGCCGAGACCCTGCCCGCGCTGCGGGACGCGGCATACCGGATCGCACTCGCGGTGTTCGGCAACAGCTCCTTCAACGTCGCCGCCGAGGCCGCGGAACTCCTCACCTGGGAACTGGCGGTGACCGCCGATCCCGAGCGGGTGCCCGGACGGCCGCTGCTCAGCGACGGTCTGGAGACCAGGCTCACCTCGGCACGTGCCACCACCCGGATCAGCCTCCAGCCGGTGGTGGCGGGCGAGGAGATCCCGGTCCGCACCGTGCAGTTCCTCGGCACCGCCCTCGCGCCGGCCCTGCTCGCCCATCTGTGGGAGCACCACCACAACATGCGCGGCCCGGTGCTGCGCTGGCTCGACTCGCTCTGCCAGGACCCGCGCGACGAGGTGTGGACCAGGGCCGCCGTGGCGGCGGGCGAGCTGTGCCGGCTCGACTGCTCCCACACGCTCAGGGAACTGCTCGTCCCGATGGCCGAGGCCGACCGGGCCCGCCGAGGCCTGTTCGTCGCCACCGCCCTGCAGGACGTGCTCGACGATCCGACGATCGGCGGGGCCCTGCGGTCGCTGGTGAAGAACTGGGGTTCCCACGGGAACGGCAACCTCCGGTGGACGGCTGCCGCGGTGCTCAGCCGGGGCACCGCGACCCGGACCGTGGACGAGGCGCTGGGCAGGCTCGGCCGGATCGGCACCTGGGAGGACGGCCGGCTGCGGTCCATCGCGGCGGAGAGCGTCGCGCACCTGGCCGGCTCCGCCTCCGGCCGGGAACCGCTGGCCAGGATCCGGGCGTGGCTCGGTGACAGCAGGCGGCAGCATCAGAACCTCGGCCTGGTCAGCACGCTCTTCCTGGCCGAGACGCTGGTGGAGGACGTGTGGAACCCGGCCGCGGAGCTCGCCGGCCGCGAGAAGTGGCCGCTGGCACTGGCGATCTGCGCGACACGTCCGGACCAGGCGTCCGAGGTCGCCGGACTGCTGTGGACGGCCCTCAACACCAGCCGCTCCTACCAAGCGGCGCTGGATGCCGTGGCCGCCTGGCTGCGCACATGCCCCGGCAAGCCGTGGGAGGCGGCCGTCCTCGGCTTCCTGCCCCTGTTGGTGCTGACCGACGACGACCGGCGGCGGATGCTCTCGCTGGTCGGAAGACTCACCCAGGACCCCGACGAACCACTGGCCCAGGAACACGCCCACCGCCTCCTGCGGACGCTCCGGACAGGAAGAACCCGATGAACCAGAACACCCACCACCAAGCACCGGCAGGCGGGCCCCTCGACAACAGTGTGACGTTGCCGGACGAGTTGCGGGGGCCTTTCCTGTTCGAGATCACACCGGACGGCCCCTACCGGCACATCGGGCTGCAGCAGGCGTCGGTCGTGCACTACCGCAACGGCGGCCACAGCGTCATCACCGTACGCGGTGCGCGGCACCACAACAGGCCCCGGCTGGGAAGGCGGCCGGTGTCGGTCTGCCTGATCGCCCAGGGACGGCACCAGACCTCCTTCGAGATGCGGTTGCCCACCCGGGGCGACGAGGGCAACTTCACCTGCGCGGTGGACATCCACTGGGAGGTCCAGGACTTCCTGCTGGCCGCGGAGAAGCGGGTGGTGGACGTCGAGAGGATGCTGCGCGCTCCCCTGCTGGCCCGGCTGCGGACCTTCACCAGGCGCTACGGGCTCGACGGCGCCCAGCAGGCCGACGAGGCGATCCAGGCCGAACTGGCCACCGGGAACCAGACCTCCCTCGGCGCCGACATCGGCCTGGCCACGACGGTGTACGTACGCATCGACCTGGGCCGGGCCGCCGCCGATCACAAGCAGGCCCTGCTGGACGTGCAGCACACCGCGATCGTGCAGTCGGCCAGGGACCAGGCGGACGCCGCCCGGGTGCAGTCCAACCTGGCCGCCGCGCAGGAACTCATCGCCGCGGGCGAGGCCGGGCAGTACGCCCACATGCTCGCGCAGGATCCGGCCCGCGCCCAGGAGATCCTGCACGAACTGCAGGGCCAGGCGCGGCAGCAGCGGCAGGGGGCCCTGGAGTACCTCACGCGGCTGATCGACCAGGGCGTCGTACAGCGCCATCAGGTGGAGGGGCAGGTGCAGCAGCTCATCGACTACGCCCGGGCGACCGGCAGAGCGCTGTTCGACAGCGGTCTGCCGCAGCCTCCGACGGCACTGCCGGTGCCGCCGGCCGACCCGGCGCCCGGACCGCGGATCACCACGGCCTGGGAGCCGGCCGCACCGTCCGCGGACACGCCCCCCGTCCCGCTCGCGCCGGGCACTCCCCCCATGCCGCCCGTGCCGCCCGTGCCGCCGGAGGCCCCCTCCGCCGTACCGCCGGGCACGGCGGAGACGCAGGACGGGCCGCCGGCGGGGTCCGGCGGCGGGAGGGTGAACTACATCAGGCAGGAACGGCACCGGCCCAGTCGGGAGGAGCAGGATGAGCACGACGGGTGAGCCCGCCACCGATGTGCCCCCGACCGGCCGGGAACAGGCCGTCTACGTGGCCGAACGGCTTCTTGCCACCGCGCGGGAGGACCTCGCCCGGGCCGACACCAAGGCGGCCGTACTGCTCTCGGGCGCCTTCGCGGCACCCGTGCTGCTCCTCGGCGGAGAAGTGTGGACCCCGTCCTCGGTGACCGGCGCCATGAAGGTCCTGCTCCTCGCCGGAGGGACCTTGTGGGCCGTCGGCACGGCACTGCTGGCCTGGGTCGTCCTGCCCCGTACCGGCACCGTCCGGCCGGGCCCCGGGATGACGTTCTTCGGAGACGTCCTCGCGGCGCCGCCGGACACCGAGCGGCTCGTCCAGGCGATCACCGCGGCGGCCCGCGACCGGGTGTCGTGGCTGACGGTGCAGATGGTGGATGTCAGCCTCATCCTCACCTCCAAGTACCGGTGGCTGCGGTGGGGCACCTGCTGCCTGGCCACCGGCCTCCTGCTGTGCGGGGCGGCCCTGGTGGGTTCGGGATAGCGAGCGGCCGTCCTCCCGGCATCCGGCACGCCCTCCGGCTCGCGCCCGGGACCCCAACGGCACTGTTGCCGGCCTGGACGTGAGCCACGGGCGAGGAGGCATCGGTCCTCCCGGTGCCGTCCAGGCACGGGAAACAGCCCAGGGGTCCGACTCCGGGAAGTCGGACCCCTGGGCTGTTTCCCGTGCCCGGACTTTCCCAGGCCGGCGATATGGCGGCGAGTCGCCCGTCAGACGTTGAAGCGGAACTCCACACCCACTCGCCCTGACCTGCGCCAGTCCGCAAATGAAGGCGATGACCAGCGGAAACACCTCTCACTGCATCTCACCGCTTCACAACGATTCCTGCCCTCATGTGCCCTGAAAGTGCCCTGACATCACCCAAGAAGCGATCGCCATGACACCCGAAGACTCCGCCCGCATCGCCACGGAGATCAAGGATATGGGCCCCGGCGACCTCGCCCGGCTCACGGATGCGCTCGGCCTCATGCTCTACGACGCCCCGGACGATCCCGAGCTGCGGCTGCTGGCCGCCGCTGCTGCGATCACCTTCGACGACCGGGCCGGGCTGGCCTGAGTGCGGCCCGGTCGGCGGGCCTACTCCCCCGGCCGGTCCGCCGTGACCTCTTCGAGCTTGCCGTGCCCGTCCAGGCTCCACCGCACACCAGCCTCGTCGGTGAACAGCAGGACAGGGCGGTTCGCAGCCCCTTCTTCGCGGTCCATGATTTCAGAGCAGAACCTGTAAAGCTTTCCTGCCCCAGCCACCTCCAAAGGAGGTGTCGTTCGCCTTCCAGCGGTGGTATACCCGTATGCGCGGTTGTAGCGAGCCTCAGAGACTTCCACGGCATTCCCAGCCGCCCCTAAAGTCACTTGCAGGGAGAAAATCGGTGCATCACTCTCATTTTTCACGACGACATACCACCTCATTTCATCGTCATAACCGTTCTCATCCCTTCTGAAAACATGGGCCGCAATTTTGACTTGGCTGGCCTGCTCCCGCTTCCGGTCATCAGCTACAGCCCGCAGTTCGGCACGTTCCAGGGCCAGGTTCTCGGACTGCTGGCGGATGAAGTCCCGCTGCTCGTCGATCTGATCCCGCTGGGACTTCAGCGTCCACACCGCCGCCGCTGCGGCCATCGCGGCGAAGACAGCTCCCAGCCATGTCGGGGCGTCCCCCCAGTCAATTCCTCCCACGCAGAGCAGCGTAGAACGACCATGTGACAACACTCGGGCGGTCAGAGGGAGTTGGCTGGCAACCAGCAGAAACTCCCCGCCTGACGCGAACGGCTCCCCGGCCAGGACACAGCAAGGCAAGATGTCCTGCTGTGAGACGTGGGGGACAGAGCCAGGTACTGAAGCGCGTAGGGCTGCGGTCCCTGCTGCTGGTCGGACTGACGACGGCCGGAGCCCTGCTCCTGGCCTGGCGCTTCGATTCGAAGGTGGCCGAGACAGCAGCCACGGCGCTGCTCGCCGCAGGGCCGCTCTACATCGCCTGGAAGGCGTTCAAGCACGACCGCGTCGAGGCCGCTGCCGTGGACCTAGCGGCAGTGACCGACCGACTGGCGAACGCGGTGCGCGCGCAGTGGGAGGCCGAGGCGGAGATCCGCAGAGTCAACGACCCCTACCCCCTGCCGGTCTCCTGGCGGGCCGCCGACTCGGACTTGGTGGAGCCCTGGGAGCTGCTGACCGGCCTGGCCCGCGCCTGGCCCGGCGGCCCCCCGAACGATCCGGCCCGGTGGCCGGCGAGCGCAAACGGGCTGGCGGGCGGTGACGCCCAGATCGGCGAAGTGTTCAGCGAGCGGGTACCCACCCGCCGCCTGGTGGTGCTGGGCGAGCCGGGAGCAGGCAAGAGCGTGCTGCTCATCCATCTGCTCCAGGACCTCATCGCACGACGCCCTGCGGGCGGGCCGGTGCCCGTGCTGTTCTCCCTGACCTCCTGGGACCCGAACAACCAGCGGCTGCAAGAGTGGATAGCCGAGCAACTGCGGCGCGCCCACCCCGGCCTGCGTGCCCCGGCTTCTGCCCCGGCCACCACCGTTACATCCCGGCCCGAAGCGCACGACCTTGCCCAGGAACTGCTGGACGCCCGGCTGATCCTGCCACTGCTGGACGGCTTCGACGAACTGCCCCCTGCCCTGCACGCCGTTGCACTCGACGCGATCAACCGGGCTCTGCCCGCGAAGCTCCCCCTGGTCCTCGCCACACGAGTCGACGAGTACCGAGCTGCGGTGGCCCGCCCGGATGCCGTGGTGCGACTCAACGGCGCTGCTGGCATTCGGCTGCTCCCCGTCTCCCGCGAGCAGGCCGCCGATTACCTGCGTCGGGATGCGGGCGGATCGCAAACCCTGGCCGCGCAGCGGTGGGATGCCGTCATCGCCCAGCTGGGCACCAGCACCCCGGTCGGACAGGCCCTCGCCACCCCCCTCGGACTGTTCCTGGTCCGCACCATCTACAACCCGCGCCCCCAGCACGCCCTCGATTCAGCCTCGGTTCCGCACCCTGGCGAACTGTGCGACACCGCCGCCTTCCCTGACCGTTCCGCCGTAGACAGGCACCTATTCAACGCTTTCGTCCCTGCCGCATACGCACCCCACAGCCCCGCCCCGCCCCGCTGGGCGGTCGCCCAAGCACACCGCACTCTGGTCTTCTTGGCCCGGCATCTGGAGTCCGATCGCGACGGAAGCCCCGATCTGGCCTGGTGGGAACTCCACCTTGCCGTTCCCGCTCGCAAGATGCTCCTAGCCTCGCGCTTTCACGAAGTGGCCTGTCCGAAGGTTGATCAGAAACGCAGAAAGTGCTCTTGACCTGCAACGATAGGACTTGCTGAGGGTCCTGTTGGCTGCAAGGAAAAGAGC
>NZ_JAKMAY010000107.1:0-17674 GCF_022015835.1 Streptomyces sp. ICN903
CGGGCGGCGCCCTGGGCACGGCCGCCGCCACCGAGCCGCCCACCGCCCTGTCCACGGTCGGCAGCAGCCGCGTCCCCTTCCGCGGCGACCACCAGCCGGGCATCACCGAGCCCGCGCAGGCGCACGGGCACCTCCTCGCCCTCGACCTGGCGCCGGGCGCCGGGCGGAAGGAGGCGGCCGCGCTGCTGCGCCGCTGGACGCGGACGGCCGAGGCGCTGATGGCGGGCGAGACGCCCGCCGCCCGGCTGCACGACACCGGCATCGCCCTGGACGCCGGACCGTCCTCCCTCACCGTCACCTTCGGTTTCGGCCGCACCTTCTTCGACCGCACGGGTCTGGCCGCGCGCCGCCCGTCCGCCCTCGCCCCGCTGCCCCCGTTCTCGGCCGACGAACTGGACGCGAAGCGCTCCGACGGCGACCTGTGGGTGCAGATCGGCGCCGACGACGCCCTGGTCGCCTTCCACGCGCTGCGCGCCCTCCAGCGCGAGGCGGACGGCACCGCCCGGGTGCGCTGGCAGATGAACGGCTTCAACCGCTCCCCGGGCGCCACCGCCTCCCCCCGCACCGCGCGCAACCTGATGGGCCAGATCGACGGCACCAACAACCCGAAGGAGACGGACGAGGACTTCGGGCAGCGCGTCTTCGTGCCCGCCGGCGGCGACCCCGAGTGGATGGCGGGCGGCTCGTACGCGGTGGTGCGGCGGATCCGGATGCTGCTGGACGACTGGGAGCGCGTCCCGCTCGACGAGCAGGAGAAGGTGATGGGCCGCCGCAAGTCCGACGGCGCCCCGCTGTCGGGCGGCTCCGAGACCACCGCCGTGGACCTGGAGAAGCGGGGCCCGGACGGCGACCTGGCCATCGCCGCCGACGCACACGTACGGGTGACGGCGCCCGCGTCCAACGGCGGCGCGGCGATGCTGCGGCGCTCCTTCTCCTACCACGACGGCTTCCGCGACGACGGGGCACCGGACGCCGGGCTGCTGTTCGTCGCCTGGCAGGCGGACCCGATGCGGGGCTTCGTGCCCGTGCAGCGCAAGCTCGACCGGGGGGACGCCCTGTCCCGCTTCGTCCGGCACGAGGCGAGCGCGCTGTTCGCGGTGCCGGGCGGCGCGCGCGAGGGCGAGTACGTCGGCCAGCGCCTGCTCGAGGGCTGAGACCGCGGGCTGCCCGTCCCCCGGCCGGACTACTGTGGACGGCATGTCACCCGCGAGCCGCTACACCTACCTGGGCCCCGAGGGCACCTTCACCGAGGCCGCGCTCCGCACCCTCCCGGAGGCGGCCACGCGCGAGCTGGTGCCGATGGTGTCGGTGCCCGCCGCGCTGGACGCCGTGCGCAACGGGGAGGCGGGCGGCTCCCTGGTGCCGATCGAGAACTCGGTCGAGGGCGGGGTCACCGCGACCCTGGACGAGCTGGCCACCGGCCGGCCGCTGATGATCTACCGCGAGGTGCTGCTGCCGATCGCCTTCGCGCTGCTGGTGCGGCCGGGCACCGCGCTGGAGGCGGTCAAGACGGTGACCGGGCACCCGGTGGCCCAGCCCCAGGTGCGCCGCTGGCTGGCGGAGCACCTGCCCGACGCCCAGTGGGAGTCGGCGGCCTCCAACGCCGACGGTGCCCGGCTGGTGCGGGAGGGCCGGTACGACGCGGCGTTCGCGGGCGAGTTCGCGGCAGCGACGTACGGTCTGGAGCCGCTGGTGACGGGCATCCACGACGCGGAGAACGCCGCCACGCGCTTCGTGCTGGTCGGCCGGCCGGGGCGGCCCGCGGCGCGGACGGGGGCGGACAAGACCTCGGTGGTGCTGTGGCTCGGCGACGACCACCCGGGCGCGCTGCTGGAGTTGCTCCAGGAGTTCGCGGTGCGGGGCGTGAACCTGGTGCGGATCGAGTCGCGGCCTACCGGTGAGGGCATCGGCCGGTACTGCTTCTCGGTGGACGCCGAGGGGCACATCTCCGACCGGCGGGTGGGCGAGGCGCTGATGGGGCTGCGCCGCATCTGCCCGAAGGTGCGCTTCCTGGGGTCTTATCCGCGGGCGGGTGTGGAGCCGTCGCAGACCACGCCGCTGCGGCGGGGGACGACGGACGACGAGTTCGCGGAGGCGGCGGACTGGCTGGCGCGCTGCGTCGACGGCCGCGCCTGAGGGGCGTACGGCGCCGCGCGGAAGTTATCCACAGGGCCGGTGGTCGTCCTGTGCACAACATGAAACGACCAAACGGACATCACGGACAAAAGTAGCAATTCTCTCTTCTTTATTCACAACCTCTCAGAAACTCCGCATCCGCTCAATTCGATTGATCGACACCCGAGAGGGTGGCATTTCCATCCGAAAAGGCGTGTAGGAGATGCGAGAGAGGGGAATCGATGGGCGAGCGCGAATCCCGTACGCACGCCCCCCTCCTTCTTCCACAGGGTTTCCATAGCCCCTGTGGAAAACTCGGCGGTATCCCCCGAGGCTGTGGATAACAATCGCCGCTCTCCCCCCTTCGGCCCCTGGCCGAACCCCGCACAGGACCCGGTCGAGCCCCCGCCCGGCCTCGCGCGCACCGCCTCGCACACGCCCCTCCACGCGCCTCCACGCGCCTTCGCGCGCACCGCCTCGCACACGCCCCTTCCGTCCACCTCCGTACCCGCGCGCCCCTCTGTACGGTGACAGCGGGAATTCCCTTGACGGCTCCCCTCTCCCATTCCGCTCCCACCCCTCCCCATTCCGCTGCGGAAGACAAAAGCCGCATAACACCACGTACCGCCATATCGGGTCGAGCGGACCGCGCGCCCCCGGTACCCTGACGGCGTGATTGACCTTCGCCTGCTCCGTGAGGACCCCGACCGTGTGCGCGCCTCCCAGCGCGCCCGTGGAGAGGACGTCGACCTCGTCGACGCCCTGCTCTCCGCCGACGAGCGGCGCAGGTCGTCCGGCGTCCGCTTCGACGAACTGCGCGCCGAGCAGAAGCAGCTCGGCAAGCTGATCCCGAAGGCCGCCGGCGACGAGAAGGCCGAACTGCTGAAGCGGGCGGGCGAGCTGTCCGCCGCGGTCAAGGCCGCCGACGCCGAGCGCGACGAGGCCGAGGCCGAGGCGCAGCGCCTCCTCCTCCGGATCGGCAACCTCGTCCACCCCGAGGTCCCCGTCGGCGGCGAGGACGACTTCACCGTCCGCGAGACGCACGGCACCCCGCGCGACTTCGGTGCCGAGGGCTTCGAGCCGAAGGACCACCTGGAGCTCGGCCAGGCGCTCGGCGCGATCGACGTCGAGCGCGGCGCCAAGGTCTCCGGGTCGCGCTTCTACTACCTCACCGGCGTCGGCGCCCTGCTGGAGCTGGCCCTGGTCAACGCCGCGATCGCGCAGGCCACCGAGGCCGGCTTCATCCCGATGCTCACCCCCGCGCTGGTCAAGCCGCGCGCCATGGAGGGCACCGGCTTCCTCGGCCAGGCCGCCGAGAACGTCTACCACCTGGAGAAGGACGACTACTACCTCGTCGGCACCTCCGAGGTACCGCTCGCCGGCTACCACATGGACGAGATCGTCGAGGCGGACAAGCTCCCGCTGCGCTACGCGGGCTTCTCCCCCTGCTTCCGCCGCGAGGCCGGCTCGTACGGCAAGGACACCCGCGGCATCTTCCGCGTCCACCAGTTCGACAAGGTGGAGATGTTCTCCTACGTGACCCCCGAGGAGTCCGAGGCCGAGCACAAGCGGCTGCTGGAGTGGGAGAAGCAGTGGCTGACCGGCCTGGAGCTGCCGTTCCGGGTGATCGACGTGGCCACCGGCGACCTGGGCGCCTCCGCCTCGCGGAAGTTCGACTGCGAGGCGTGGATCCCCACCCAGGGCAAGTACCGCGAGCTGACCTCCGCGTCGAACTGCAACGAGTTCCAGGCCCGCCGGCTGTCCATCCGGATGCGCCAGGACAAGAAGGTGCGCCCGCTGGCCACCCTCAACGGCACGCTGTGCGCGGTACCCCGCACCATCGTGGCCCTGCTGGAGAACCACCAGCAGGCCGACGGGTCGGTCCGCGTGCCCGAGGTGCTGCGCCCCTACCTCGGCGGGCGCGAGGTGCTGGAGCCCGTGTCCCGGTGAGTGCCGCAGCGCCGGGCTTCCCCTTCCGGCTGGTCGCCACCGACCTCGACGGCACGCTGCTGCGCAGCGACGACACCGTCTCGGCGCGCACCCGCGACGCGCTCGCCGCCGCCACGGCGGCGGGCGCCGCGCACATCGTGGTGACCGGCCGCGCCGTGCCCTGGACCAGACACGTCCTGGACGAGCTGGGCTACGACGGCCTGGCCGTCTGCGGGCAGGGCGCGCAGGTCTACCACGCGGGCGAGCACCGGCTGCTGACCTCCGTCACACTCGACCGGCAGCAGGCCCGGCTGGCGGTGGAGAAGATCGAGACGGAGACCGGTCCGCTGGCCCTGGCCGCCTCGCGGGACGGGCTGGACGGCGAGGTGCTGCTCGGGCCCGGCTACCGGCCGATCGGCGAGGAACTCCCCGCCGTCGCCGGGGCCGACCCGGACGAGCTGTGGGCCGAGCCCCTGAACAAGCTGTACATCCAGCACCCCGGGCTGGACGACGACGCGCTGGCCGACACCGCCCGGCGGATCGCGGGCGACCTGGTGAGCGTGGTGATGGCGGGCGAGGGCGTCGTCGAACTGCTGCCGCTGGGACTGTCCAAGGCCCGCGGCCTGTCGATCGCCGCGCGCCGCCTGGGCCGCTCGGCCACCACCACGATCGCCTTCGGCGACATGCCCAACGACGTCCCCATGTTCGCCTGGGCCGCCCACGGCGTCGCCATGGCCGACGCCCACCCGGAACTGCTCGCGGTGGCCGACGAGGTGACCGCGTCCAACGACGAGGACGGCATCGCGGTCGTGCTGGAGCGGCTGCTCGCCGGTATGTGAACCGGCGCCCTGCGAACCGGCGCTTCCCGGGCGGACGCCCCGTGAGCGGGCGTCCGGATCAGTCCGCCGGCGCCGGGCCCTCGCTGGTGCCCTCCAGCACCGCCCGGCAGATCTCGTGGAGGTGCCGGGTCTGCTCGGGCGTGAGGTGGTCGAACAGGGAGAGCCGGACCTGCTCCACATGGCCGGGCGCGATGGCCTCCAGCTCGGCCAGCCCCTCGTCGGTCAGCGTGGCCAGGGTGGTGCGGTGGTCGGCGGGGTGCTGGCACCGGCTGACCCACCCCTTGGCCTCCAGCCGGGCGACCGCGTGGGAGAGCCTGCTGGCGGAGGAGCGGGTGGTCCGGGCGAGCCGGCTCATGGTGAGGGTGCGATCGGGCGCCTCGGAGAGCATGGCCAGGATCTGGTAGTACGCCAGCGGCATCCCGGCGTCGCGCTGCAACTGCCGGTCCAGCTCCTCGCGTACGCGCTGGGTGGCGGCCAGGAACGCCCGCCAGGTCCGCTGCTCGTCATCGTCCAGCCACCGTGTCGTGCCCATGTTTCCAGCGTACGAGGCCGGAGGGCGGTGCCCTCCGGCCTCGTACGTCTGTCGTCCGGTGTTCGGTGTCCGGTATTCGGCGAGCGGCGGTCGGTCACTCCTCGCCGGCGAGGGTGAGGGTGCGCAGCTTCCGCCCGGCGTACCAGGCGCCGGCGACGGTCACCGCCGCCAGCAGCACCGCGGCGACCGGCAGTCCGACGTCGGAGGCGATGCCCGTGCCCGGCGCGGTCTTCTCGGCCAGCGCCAGGGCCCACTGCTGGACGCTGAGGGCCCGGGCGCCGGGGACGAGGCTGCCGATGAGCGCCTCCCAGATCAGCGCGTACACCAGGCCGAAGACGACGGCCTGCCGGCTGACCGTGCCCAGCAGCAGGAACAGCGCGCTGTAGGCGACGGACGCGGCGACCGCGGCGACGGCGTAGGCGACGGCGATCTGTTGGCTGTTGCCGTTGAGGACGAACCCGGCGATCAGCATGGGCACGGCGGAGAACACCATGGTGACGCCGACGGCGACGGTCAGCTTGGTGAGGATGATCGTCGGCCGCTTCAGCGGCTTGGCCAGCAGGTAGACGATCGAGCCGTCGTCGATCTCCGGGCCGATCGCGCCGGTCCCGGCGATCACGCCGATCAGCGGGACCATGGTGGCCAGCGCGAAGCCGCCGAGCACCTGGTCGGCGACGGCGTCGTCGGCGCCGACCAGCAGGCGGACCGCGACGGAGATCATGATCAGTACGGCGGGCAGGACGAACAGGATCAGCGCCCGGCGGCGGCCGAGCAGGGCCCGGTAGGTGAGCCGGGCGACCGTGGGGTCGTACATCGGTGTGGGGCTCCTTGGTTCTCAGGCGGTCTCGGGGTCTCGGCGGCCCGGTTGTTCTCAGGCCGTGACGAGGTAGGAGAAGACGCTCTCCAGGGACTCGTCCGAGGGCGAGACCGTGAGGAGCCGGATCCCGTGCTCGCGGGCGATGCGCGGGAGCTGCTCGGTGAAGCGGGTGAAGTCGATCGCCTGGACGCGCAGGGCGCGTTCGGACCAGTCGAGTTCGATGCCCGCCGTGCTGGCATCGGCGATCAGGGCCGCGGCCAGCGCGCGGTCGTCGCTGGAGCGCACCAGGTAGCGGTGGGGGCGGTCGGTCATCAGCCGGCGGATGCGCCGGAAGTCGCCGGAGGCCGCGTGCCGCCCCGCGACGATCACCTCGATGTGGGAGGCGAGCTGCTCGACCTCCTCCAGGATGTGGGAGGAGAACAGCACCGTACGGCCCTCGGCGCCCATCCGCCGCAGCAGCTCCATCAGCTGCATGCGCTGGCGCGGGTCCATGCCGTTGAACGGTTCGTCCAGCAGCAGCACGGACGGGTCGTGGACGAGCGCGGAGGCCATCTTCACGCGCTGCCGCATGCCCTTGCTGTAGGTGGAGACCTTCCGGTCCTGGGCGTACTCCATCTCCACGGTGGCCAGGGCCCGCCGCGCGGCCTCGCCCGCGTCGGGCAGGCCGTGCAGCTCGGCGTTGGCCAGCACGAACTCGCGGCCGGTGAGGAAGTCGTACATCGCCTCGCGCTCGGGGACGACGCCGATCTCCCGGTAGACCTGCTCGTTGCGCCAGATCGCCGCGCCGTCGAGGGTGACGGAACCGGTGGAGGGGGCCAGGAAGCCGCCCATCATGTTGATCAGCGTGGACTTGCCCGCGCCGTTGGGGCCGAGCAGCCCGGTGACGCCCGGGCCGATGTCCATGGTCACGTCGTTGACGGCGACCACGTTGCCGAACCAGCGGGACACATGGTCGATGCGGATGGTGGTCATGGGTCAGGCCGCCTTCTCGTTCCTCGTCCGATGCTTCGCCGTCCGGACCGCCGCCGTCCGGGTCGTCCGGGCCCTGAGCGCCCGTGCCCCGGTCATCACAGGCCCGCCTTGCGGTAGCGGGCCATCAGCGCCGCCCAGCAGCCGGCGATCAGGGCGAGGGTGACCAGGACGTAGACGGCCGACGCGGCGGTACCGGGCTCGTGGAAGCCGGGGAAGCCGGAGTTGCCGCCGAGGAAGGCCGACTGGATGCCGTCCACCAGCGAGCCGGGGGAGGCCAGTCCGAGCCAGGTGACGGCGGTGGCGCTGTTCGCCTGGAACTCGGCGACCGCCTGGACGGTGGTGACCGCGAAGTAGGGGATGGTGAGCACCGCGATGACCGCGGCGACGCCGAAGCCCCGGCGCGGGGTGAGGGCCGCGACCAGCAGGCCGATACCCGCGTGGAGCACGGAGAACACCGCGGTGGAGCCCAGCCCCTGGAGGAACTGCTTGGTCTGGTCGGCGAAGCCGAGCTCGGCCAGCAGCCCGCCCGCGTACAGCACCACCAGCGGCAGGGAGGTGAACAGGAACAGCGCCGCGGTCATGGCCGCGTACTTGGCCCCCACGTAGTCGGCGCGCTCGATCGGGCGCGAGAAGTACAGCGGCACGGTGCGGAAGCGCAGGTCCAGGGAGACCGACTGCGGGGCCTGGGCGGCGATGTAGAGGCCGATGACCGGCTGCATCACCAGCACGTAGTCGGTGTACCGCAGCGGCAGCTCGTCGGCGCCGGTGACGACGGTGATCGCGACCATCGCGCCCGCGGGCAGGACCATCACGGCCAGCAGGATGAACGGCAGCACCTTGGACTTCGCCGAGCGGCCCAGGCCGTACGCGCCGCGCAGGGACTGGACCATCAGCGACCACCGGGCGTAGGAGCGGCCCAGGCGGGGGCCGTCGTAGTGGCGGTAGCCGATGTTGTGGATGCTGGCGTCCTCGCCGCGCTGGGCGGGGACGGCGGCTCCGGGATGGGTGCCGGGGTGGTTGCCCGTGTCAGGCCGCATCGGTGCTGCCTCCCTTCTGCGTGCTCTTCTCGGCGGCCTGCTCCGCGGCCTGCCCGTCGGCTTCCCCGCCGGTGCCGGTGGTGGCGCCGGCGGTGCCGGGCGCCTGGAAGACCTCGGCGATGCGGTGCCTGCGCTGCTCCATGCGGACCAGGCCCAGGCCCAGCTCCGCGACCGTGTCGCGGACGGTGTCGTGGACGGCCTCGGAGCCCGCCTCGACCAGCAGTACGTGTCCGGCGCCCGGCAGGCCCTCGCCGCCCGCGCCGGGGGGCGCCACGGTGAGCCCGGCCCCGGTCAGGGCGGCGCGCAGGGCCGCGGTGCCGTCGGGGTGGGCGTCGGTGTCGGTGACCTCGACGGCCAGGGTGGTGGTCTCCTGGGTGAAGCTGGCGGTGGAGGAGGAGCGCAGCAGCTTCCCGCCGTCGATGACGACGACGTGGTCGCAGGTGCGCTCCAGCTCACCCAGCAGGTGCGAGGTGACCAGCACCGAGATGCCGAAGTCGGTGTGGACGCGGCGGATCAGGCCGAGCATGTCGTCGCGGCCGACCGGGTCGAGGCCGTTGGTGGGCTCGTCCAGCAGCACCAGCCGCGGGTCGTGGACGAGCGCCTGGGCCAGCTTGACCCGCTGCTTCATGCCCGTCGAGTAGCCGCCCATCGGACGGTAGCGCTCCTCGTACAGGCCGACGTGGCGCAGGGTGTCGGCGGTGCGCTCGCGGGCGGCGGAGGCGGGCAGGCCGGACATCCGCGCCATGTGGACGACGAACTCGGTCGCCGACACGTCGGGCGGCAGGCAGTCGTGCTCGGGCATGTACCCGACACGCTCGCGGATGGCGCCGCCCTCGGTGGACACGTCCAGGCCGAGCACGGAGGCGGTGCCCTCGCTGGCCGGGGCCAGTCCCAGGAGGATCTTGATCAGGGTGGACTTGCCCGCGCCGTTGGCGCCCACCAGTCCGGTCACCCCGGGTTCGATCTGCATGGTGAGCCGGTCGAGCGCGGTCACCCGTGGGTACCGCTTGCTGAGGCTTTCGGTCGCGATCACAGTCACGCCCATGACCGTAGTACCGCGTGTCAACGGTCACCTCACCCCGGGGGCGTGATTGTTCCTCGTTCTGGAGGCGTAGACGCCCCTGAGGACTCCTCCGGCGGGGTAGGTCCTGACCGGGTCCGGTGTCATGCCGGGAAGACCGGCTACCCGGAGGGCGGGAGTGTCGGGCGCGGTGGGAGGAGAGGCACGCATGGAGGCGGAGGCGAGTGGTCTCGGGGGCGCGCGGGAGCGGCGCGTGCCCGGGGCGGACGGCGTGGAACTGTGCGTCGCCGAACTGGGCGAGGCGGTGGCGGCGGACGGCGGCCGCCGCCCCACGGTGGTCCTGCTGCACGGCTACCCGGACTCCAAGGAGGTCTGGGCGCCGGTGGCCGAACGGCTGGCGGACCGCTTCCACGTGGTGCTGTACGACGTGCGCGGCTGCGGCCGGTCCGCCGCCCCGCGGCCGCTGCGCGGCGGCTTCACGCTGGAGCGGCTGACCGGCGACTTCCTGGCGGTCGCGGACGCGGTCAGCCCGCACGCCCCGGTGCACCTGGTCGGGCACGACTGGGGCTCGGTGCAGGGCTGGGAGTTCGCCACGGCCGAGCGCACCCGGGGCCGGATCGCGTCCTTCACCTCGATGTCCGGGCCGTCCCTGGACCACTTCGGGCACTGGTTCCGCAGGCGGCTGACCCGCCCCACCCCGCGGCGTCTGGCCCAGGCGCTGGGGCAGGGCGCCCGCTCCTGGTACGTGTACGCGATGCACGTGCCCGTCCTGCCGGAGCTGGCCTGGCGGGGGCCGCTGGGCAGGGCCTGGCCGGGCATGCTGCGGCGCTCCGAGGGCATCTCGGGCGGAGGCCACCCCGCACCCTCGCTCCCCCGCGACGCCGCGCACGGCCTGTGGCTGTACCGCGACAACGTACGGGCCCGGATGCTCCGGCCTCGCGAGGCCCCCTACGCCCATGTGCCCGTGCAGCTCGTCACCCCGACCGGGGATCCGTTCCTCTCCCCCGCGCTGCGGGACGAGGCGGAGCGCTGGACACCCCGCCTGACCTGCCGCTCCCTGCCCGCCGGCCACTGGGCGCCGCGCACCCGGCCCGACCGGCTGGCCGACTGGATCGGCTCGTTCGTCGAGGAGTGCGAGGCGGACGGGGCGGACGGGGCGGACGGAGGACACGGGGCGCGCGGCGGCGGGGAGGCGGGCGCACCGGCGACGGTGCGGCGCGGCGGACTGCGCGGACGCCGGGGGCGCGCACGGCAGGAGGAGTACGCGGAGCACTTCGGCGGCCTGCTGGTGCTGGTCACCGGCGCGGCCCGGGGCATCGGCCACGAGACGGCGCTGGCCTTCGCCCGGGCCGGCGCCCGGGTCGTCGCCGTGGACGTCCGGGGCGAGGAGGTGGCGCGTACGGCCGAGCTGGCCCGGCGGGCCGGCGCACAGGAGGCGTGGGCCGAGACCGTGGACGTCTCCGACGGGGCGGCGATGGAGGAGCTGGCCCGGAGGACGGCCGCCGAGCGCGGCGTGGTGGACGTGCTGGTCAACAACGCCGGGATCGCGGCGGCCGGGCCGTTCCTGGAGCACACCGCGGACGACTGGGAGGCGGTCCTGGGCTCCAACCTGTGGGGCACCATCCACGGCTGCCGCCTCTTCGGACGGCAGATGTCCGAGCGGGGGCAGGGCGGCCACATCGTCAACGTCGTCTCCTGCGCCGCCTACGAGCCCTCCCGGGCCCTGCCCGCGTACTGCACCTCCAAGGCGGCGGCGCTGATGCTCAGCCAGGTGCTGCGCGCGGACCTGGCCGGCGAGGGCATCGGGGTCTCGGCGATCTGCCCCGGCATCGTCAGCACCTCCATCATCGAGGACACCCGCTTCCGCGGCACCGACGAGCGGGACGCCGACCGCCGCCGCAAGAGGGCCCTCCAGGTCTACCGGATCCGCAGGTTCGCCCCGGAGAGGGTCGCCGACACGGTGCTGCGCTCGGTGATCCGGAACAAGGCGGTGGTCCCGGTGGGGCTGGAGGCGTGGGGCGGTGTGGCGCTGGCCCGGCTGGCGCCGAGCGCGCTGCGGGCGTTCGCCCGGATCAACGTGCGGGCGCGAGCGTGAGGCCGGGGCCCGCGGCCCCGGCGGACGCGAGGACCGCGGACGCGAGGACCGCGGACGTGAGGACCGCGGACGTGAGGACCGCGGACGTGAAAACGAGGTGCGCCGCGACGGCTCCCGGGGCACCCTGGCCGGTCATGGACGACAGGCGCCGCAAGCGGATCTCGAAGTACGTCGCACGGCATCTGCGGCATGCTCCCGAGCGGATCGGGCTCACCCTGGACGCCCACGGCTGGGTGGGTGTCGGGGAACTTCTGGAAGCCGCTGCGCGCCACGGCTTCCGGCTCACCCGCGAGGAACTGGAGGAGGTCGTCGCCACCAACGACAAGCGGCGCTTCACGCTCGATCCCGGGCGGGACCGCATCCGGGCCGCCCAGGGACACACCGTCGGCGTGGACCTGGGCCTGCCTCCCGCCGAACCGCCCCCGTACCTCTTCCACGGGACGGTCGGGCGGTACATGGCGGGCATCCGGCACGACGGCCTGCGGGCGATGGCGCGCCACGACGTCCACCTCTCGCCCGACCGGGAGACGGCCGCCGCCGTGGGGGCGCGGCGCGGGAAGCCGGTGGTGCTGGTGGTGGACGCCGGGGCGATGCACCGGGACGGGTATACGTTCCGGGTCAGCGACAACGGGGTGTGGCTGGTGCCGCGCGTACCACCGCGGTACCTGCGCCTGCCCGGCTGACGGCCGCCGCTGCCGCCGCGGGCGCCGCGGAGCGGATACGCCCGGGCACCCTCGTCACCTCGGCCGAGCCTCGTTCACCCACCGCGGCCCGGCCTGTGGGAATGCGGCAAGCCCTCGGAAAGAACCGGTATGGGCGCTCAGACCGGTTCGACGGCGATGCGGGGGAGGCACAACCGGCGGAGGTCGTCCGTGTCGCTGGTGATGACAGTGACGTCGCCGTGCTCCGCGTGAGCCGTGGCCGCGAGCATCGCGTCGATGGCGTACTTGTGACCGTGCAGGTTTTCCGCGGCGAGCAGTCTGCTCGCCGTACGGGCGATCTCCTCCGTGATGGGACGCACCTTGGCCAGGGAGACCGCGTGGTCGAACGCCGCCTGCGGCACCTTCGGGTCGCGTGCCTCGACCAGCGTGGCGGCGCTCGTCACGACGAGCAGGTCCAGTCTGCGGGCGACGTCCAGCCATACGGTCATGTCGCGGTGCCGACGGGAGAGCTTGGAGAGGGCCTCGCTGTCGAGAACGAGAGTCCCGCTCATGCGGCGTCCGCCGGAGCGGACGCACCGCGGTGAGCGGCGTGGTGGGCACGGATGCGCTCGGCCTTGTCCGACACCTCGGCGGGGTCGACGGGGCCGTGCTCCGCTTCGGCGGTGGCGATGTACTCGTCGATGGCCTCGCGCTGGAGCTGCCGCTGCACGGCCTCCTCGATATAGGAGGAGACGCCCTGCCTGCCGGCGCGCGCGCGGATCGCCTCCAGGGTCTCGGCTCGCAGGGAGACGCTGGTGACTCGGGTCTTGCCGGGGCGGGACGTGTCCATGGGAGCAGTGTATTACATGACCTGTTAACCCGCTGGCGCTCCGCAGCGGCCACCGGGCGGCCCGCGACGGCCAGCAGTGACTCTGATGTGCCCGCTCCACTCGGTGCCGGCCGTGCGCAGGGCTCCGGACCTCCGGTCGACTACCGCGGCCTGACCTGCGCAGATCCCCTCGGCCGACGAGCGCGAGCGCAGCCGTCCGTTCAGACGCCGATGAGCCGGACACGGTCGCCGCACAGCCGGGCCATGTCATCGACGTCGGACGTCAGTACGGCCACCGGGCCCGGCTGACGCAGTGCCACCTCGGCGACAGTCGCGTCGATCGCGTACTTGTGGCCGTGCAGACCCGCGGTCTTGAGCAGTTGCGCGGACGCCTTCGCCGCCGCCTCGGTCACCGGCTCGACCTTGACACGGGAGAGCACCCACCGCAGTCGAGGCATGTTCACCCGCGCATGGCTGACCTCCACGATGGTGTTGGCGCCGATGACGAGATCGGCCCCCATGGTGTGGAACACCTGGAACATCGCGAGAATCCTGCGGTCCTCGGCGATCCAGGCGGAGAGCCCCTGGGAGTCCAGGACGACGGTCTCGACGTGCTCGATCACACCGCGCTCGCCGACCCGCCGGCATCAGCCGTGCCGAAGATCCTGGAGCGGGCCTCGTCCAGCTCCTCCTCGGTGAACGCCCCGTGTTCTTCCTGGTGACGCCGTAGATCGGCGCCGAGCAACTGATGCCGCAGCTGACGTGCCACCGCCTCGGCGACATATCCCGAGACGTTGTCGGTGAGCTTCCTGAGTTCGGCGACCTGGTCGGTCGGCAGTGTCACCGTGATGCGCGTCGTGTCCGCCATGTCCCGAGCATACTCCGGTATGCGCGCCCGCGGTCGTCCGCCGGCGATGCTCACGACCACCGGGGCTAGGGTCGTGGCATGCGTCTGAGCACCGTGATCCTTCCCGTCGACCGCTGGCACGAGGGAGGCCGCGCCAAGTGGCGGCGCGCCGAGGAACTCGGCTTCCACACCGCGTACACCTACGACCACCTGTCCTGGCGCGTCCCGTTCCGCGACGGGCCGTGGTTCGGCGCGCTGCCGACGCTGACGGCCGCCGCGGGCGCCACGGAGCGGATGCGCCTGGGCACCCTCGTCACCTCGCCCAACTTCCGGCATCCGGTGACGCTCGCCAAGGAGCTGATCTCCCTCGACGACGTCTCGGGCGGCCGGATCACCCTGGGCATCGGCGCGGGCGGCAGCGGCTTCGACGCGACCGCGCTCGGGCAGGAGCCGTGGACGCCGCGCGAGCGGGCCGACCGGTTCGCCGAGTTCGTGCCGCTGCTGGACCGGCTGCTCACCGAGGACGCGGTCTCCCACCGGGGCGCGTTCTACTCCGCCGACGGGGCCCGGAACATCCCCGGCTGCGTGCAGCGGCCCCGGTTGCCGTTCGCGGTGGCGGCCACCGGGCCGCGCGGGATGAGGCTGGCCGCCCGGTACGGGCAGGCGTGGGTGACCACCGGTGACCCCAAGCTGTACGGGACCGGGACGCCCCAGCAGTCGGAGGCCGCGCTACGCGGGCAGATCGAGCGGCTCGGCGAGGCGTGCGCCGAGGCCGGCCGGGACGCGGCGGAACTCGGCAAGGTCCTGCTGCACGGCTTCACCCCGGACGGGAACGCTCCGCTGGAGTCGGTGGAGGCCTTCGTGGACTTCGCGGGCCGCCACCGCGAACTGGGCTTCACCGAGATCGCGGTCCACTGGCCGATCCCCGGCACGGGCTTCACCGCCGACCAGGCCGTCTTCGAGCGCATCGCCACGGAGGCGATCGGCCTCCTCGGCTGAGCCGAGCCGGGTTCCCGGCGTGCCCCGTCCGGTGGGCCCATCCGGTGGGCCCCGTCCGGTGGGCCCACCGCGCCGGCGGCGGAGCCGGTCCCGCCGGCGGACCGGAGCGGCGGAGAAGGCGCGTGCGTTTCGCGCCATGCCCGGTGCGGCCTCCGGGGAGCCGTGGCGTTTCCCCTACGTGGACGGGCGGGTGTCCCCGAAGCCGACTGTCCGTGTCCATCCGGTTTCGAATGAGTTCGCCCTGTGGCTCATTCGGGCACCTCCTTGCACGCCTGTGCGGGCATATGCGGGACCATGGGGAGCGTGACCCATGCTTCCGCGCCCCCGATGACACGCCCGCGCCTCATCGCCACCGACCTGGACGGCACACTGCTGCGCGACGACAAGTCCGTCTCCGACCGCACGGTCGCGGCGCTGGCCGCCGCCGAGGAGGCCGGAATCGAGGTCTTCTTCGTCACCGGGCGGCCGGCCCGCTGGATGGGCGTGGTCAGCGACCATGTGCACGGGCACGGTCTGGCGATCTGCGCCAACGGCGCGGCCGTCGTCGACCTGCACCGGGGACGGCAGATCGTGCAGGTCAGAGAGCTGCCGCGCGAAACCGCGCTGACCGTGGTCGAGGAGTTGCGCACCGCCGCCCCCGACGTCAGCTTCGCCGTCGAGCGGACCGGCGGCATCCACTACGAGCCGCAGTACCCGCAGTTCCACCTGGACCCCGGCGCGCTGATCGCACCGGCCGAGAAGCTGCTGACGGACGAGGCCGAGTACGCCGACGAGCCGGTGCTCAAGCTGCTCGCCCACCACACCTCACTGGTTCCGGACGAGTTCCTGGGCATGGCCCGCACCGTCGCGGGCCACCACGCGGAGTTCACCCGATCCAGCCCGAGCGCGCTGCTGGAGGTCAGCGGCCCCGGCGTCAGCAAGGCCAGCACCCTGGCCGGGTGCTGCGCGCAGCGCGGCGTGGCGGCCGAGGAGGTCGTCGCCTTCGGCGACATGCCCAACGACCTGGAGATGCTCTCCTGGGCCGGCACCTCCTACGCCATGGCCAACGCCCACCCGGCGGTGCTGGCCGCGACCACGCACCACACCCTCGCCAACGAGGAGGACGGCGTGGCCGCCGTCATCGAACAGCTGCTGGAGCTGCCGCCGGCCGGCTGACGGGGGGCGGACGCCGATGCGGGTGCGGGAACGTTTCGGCCGTGGGCGGTCCGACCGTAGGCGGTCCGACCGTAGGCGGTCCGCCCACGGTCGGTTCGGCCGTAAGCGGTTCGGCCATGGTCGGTTCGGCCGTGGGCGGTCAGGGTCGACCGCGCGGTGGCGCTTGCCTTGAAGTGCTCTCCAAACGCCAGCATGGGGCCCCCGAACGCGGCTGTGACGCCGCACGGACGAGAGGAACCACCGGTGAGCACACCGCACTTCGCCCTGGGCGCCATGGACTTCGGCACCCGGCTGGACCAGGACACCTCGACAGCGCTGCTCGACCGCTTCGTCGAGCGGGGAGGGCGCTGGATCGACACCGCCGACTGCTACAGCTTCTGGATGGACCCTTCCGGCGTCGGCGGACAGAGCGAGGCCGTGATCGGCCGGTGGCTGTCCGCCCGGCCCGGTGTACGCGACCGGGTGCTGATCAGCACCAAGGCGGGGCAGCAGCCGACCGTGCCGGGGAAGTGGCCGGAGTCCGCCCAGGGACTGTCGGCGCCCGCGGTGCGCTCGGCGGTACGCGGGAGCCTGCGACGGCTTCGCACGGAGTGGATCGACCTGTACTGGGCGCATGCGGAGGACCGCGGCGTGCCCCTGGAGGAGACCGTCGCCGCCTTCGGCGAGGTGGTCTCCGACGGACTGGCCCGCCGGCTCGGCGCCTCCAACCACGCCGCCTGGCGCGTGGAGCGCGGCCGGGCGCTCGCCCGTGCGGCGGGGATGGCGGGCTGGACCGCCCTGCAACTGCGGCACTCCTACGTCCGGCCGCGGCCGGGGGTCGTCCTGCCGGAGGGCGGGCACCGGCTCGCGACCGACGAGTCGCTCGACTACGTGCGCAGCGAGCCGGACATGGAACTGTGGGCCTACTCCTCGCTGCTGTGGGGCTCCTACACCCGCTCCGATCGCCCGCTGCCCGAGCACTACGACCACCCCGGCACGGCACGGCGCCTGGCCGTGCTCGGGGAGGTGGCCGCCGAGACCGGGGCCACCGCGAACCAGGTGGTACTGGCGTGGCTGACCGGCGGGGACCCGGCCGTCGTGCCGATCGTCGGAGTGAGCCGGACCGAGCAGCTCGACGAGGCGTTCGACGCGATGGAGCTGCGGCTGGACGAGGAGCAGCGGCGGCGGCTGGACGAGGCGGCCTGAGAGCCTGCCGAGGAGTCGGCGGGGGAGCCGGCGGGGGAGCCGGCGGGGGCCGGTGCCCCGTCAGGCCCGGACCTCGTCAGGCCCGGGCCGCGGCCGGCTCCCCGGTGGCCCGCTCCCGCTCCAGCATCCGCCGGAAGGGGCCGTCCGCCCGGGCCAGTTCCGCGTACGGACCGCGCTGGACGACGCGCCCGCCGTCGAGGACGACCACCTCGTCCACCGCTTCCAGACCGGCCAGCCGGTGGGTGATCAGCACGGTGGTGCGGCCCTCGGTGGCGGCCAGCAGATCGGCGGTCAGAGCGTCGGCGGTGGCCAAGTCCAGATGCTCGGCGGGCTCGTCCAGGACCAGGACGGGGAAGTCGGCGAGCAGCGCGCGGGCCAGGGCCAGGCGCTGGCGCTGGCCGCCGGAGAGCCGGGCGCCGAACTCGCCGACGAGGGTGTCCAGGCCGTCCGGCAGCTCGCCGACCCAGTCGTCCAGGCGGGCGGCCGTCAGGGCGGCGTGGAGGTCGTCGTCGGTGGCCGGTGGCCTGGCCAGGCGGAGGTTCTCGCGCAGGGAGCTGTCGAAGATGTGCGCGTCCTGGGCGCACAGGCCGACGAGGCGACGCACCGCGTCGGGGTCGAGGGCGAGGGCGTCGGTGGGGGTGGCGCTGGTGAGGGCGTCGGT
>NZ_JAKMAY010000108.1:0-17441 GCF_022015835.1 Streptomyces sp. ICN903
GGCAGGGCACACGGAAGTCGTACATGACCCCATCGTCCCCCCTCCCGTTGTGCGGGCGGGACCACCCCCGCCCGCGGAGTAGGCCGGCCGGCACGAAGACGGGCGGGCGCGCCGGACGGATCATCGGGGGCACAGCGATCGAAAGGAGAGGTTCGCGCCATGGCTTCCTCCGTCTTCGGTGCCCGCCCGGGCAGCGTCGCCGTCGTCGGCGCCGGGATGGTCGGACTGTCCACCGCCTGGTTCCTGCGGGACCACGGGGTGGAGGTCACGGTGTACGACCGCGAGGGCGTGGCCGCGGGAGCGTCGCAGGGCAACGCCGGATGGCTGACACCCGGCCTGGCCACCCCGCTGCCCGAACCCGCCGTGCTCAGGTACGGGCTGCGCGCGGTGCTCAGCCCTTCCTCGCCGGTCTACGTCCCTCCCAGCGCCAGCCCCGCCCTGATCAGGTTCCTGACCGGGTTCGCCCGCCACAGCACCACCGCCCGGTGGCGGCGGGCGATGGGCGCGCTCGTCCCGGTCAACCGGCTGGCCCTGGAGAGTTTCGACCTCCTGGCCCGAGGCGGGGTCGCGGAGCCGACCGCCGAGGCCAAGACCTTCGTCGCGGCGTACCGCACCGCGCGCGAGCGCGGCGTCCTGCTGGAGGAACTCGAACACATCCGCTCCGCCGGCCAGGACATCGACTTCGACCTCCTCGACGGCGACGCGGCCCGTGAGGCGGAGCCGTGCCTGTCGCCGCGGATCGGTGCGGCGGTCCGCCTGCACGGGCAGCGCTACATCGACCCCGGCGCGTTCGTGCGCGCACTGGCCGACTCCGTCCGCGCCCGCGGCGGCGAGATCCGCACCGGCGCGGCGGTGACCGGGGTGTACGACCGCGCCGGCGGCGTGAGCGTCGAACTCTCCGACGGCACCGGCGGGCGGTTCGACGCGGTCGTCCTGGCAGGCGGGGTCCACCTCGGAGAGCTCGGCCGGAGGTTCGGTGTCCGCCGTGTGGTGCAGGCGGGCCGCGGATACAGCTTCAGCGTCCCGGTGGAGCGGGCACCGGCCGGACCGGTCTACTTCCCGGCCCAGCGGGTGGCCTGCACACCGCTGGGGGACCGGCTGCGGGTCGCGGGGATGATGGAGTTCCGCCGCCCCGACGCGCCGCTGGACCGCCGCAGGATCAGGGCCATCACCGATGCCGCGCGGCCCCTGCTGGAGGGCGCCGACCTGGAGGCGCGCCGGGACGAGTGGGTCGGCTCCCGACCCTGCACGGCCGACGGCCTGCCGCTGATCGGGGCCACCCGCTCGCCGCGCGTCTTCGCCGCCGGAGGACACGGCATGTGGGGCATCACCCTGGGGCCGGTCACGGGCCGGCTGCTCGCGGAGCGGGTGGCCACCGGCCGGGAGCCCGCCGAGCTGGCACCGTTCGACCCGCTGAGGTGACCCCGCCGCACCGCGACCGGGGAGCGGGGCAGGCCCACCGGTCACACCGGCCCGCGGCGCCCGGAGCGGGGTCGGCTGCACACCGCCGCCCGGCGGAAATGGGGCCTGCCCCCGATGGCCGGGGGCGGGCCCTTCGGCCAGGATGAGGTGCGACGGCCGGCGGCACGCCGCGGCAGCGCCGTACCGGCATCTGCCCGACGCAGGCCGGGTTCCGTTTCCCGTGTGCCCCGCGGGGGGTGTGGAAGGTGAGGTCGTGAACCACCAGGTCGCCGGCGGCGGTGCGGTCCTGCCCACAGGCCGGGGGGACGCAACGGCGACCGGCTCCGAATCCGCGATGCTCTCCGCGCACCGCTTCCCCGCCTGGCCGGTGTGCCGCAGATGCCCGGGAATCGCCATCGACCTGGGCAGCGCCCGTACCCGGGCCTGGACGCAGGGCCGCCGCAGCGTCATCGACGCGCCCACCGTGACCTTCCCGGGCAGGGGTCTCACCCATCCCGTCCAGCGGGGCACCATCATCGACGCCGACGGCACCGGCCGGCTGCTGGAGCGCCTGCTGGGCGGCCGCACCCCCCGCCTCGCCCGCCCGGTGGTCGCCATCACCACTCCGGTCCTCAGCGACCGGCGCCACCACACCGCCGCGGTCGAGGCACTGGGAGTGCTGCGGCCCCGCACGGTGCTGTCCGTCGAGAGCGTCAGGGCCATCGCACTGGGGGTGCGCGCGGATCTGTCCCGTCCACTGCTGGTGGTGGACGTCGGAGCGCACATCACCGAGGTGGCCCTGCTGGTCGACGGTGTCGTGAGCGCCGCGCGCAGGACCGCCCTGGGCACCAGCGACCTCGACACGACCCCCTCGCGCGAGCTGGTGGCCCAGACCGCCGCGATGGTCACCGGCATGCTGCACGGCAGCCGCGTGCCGTACCTCGTCGACGCGCTGGAACGCGGCCCGCTGGTGGGCGGCGGGGGAGCCCTGCGGCCGGAGGTGACCTACCAGCTCTCCGTGCGGCTCAACACCTGTGTACGGCCCGCTCCCCAGCCGCACATCGCGGCGCTGCGCGGAGCCGCCGAGGCACTGCGCTCCACCCGTTCGCACCACCACTGAAAGGGGCCGGAGGGGGACGGCCCCCGGAACGGTCCGGGCCCGGCACCCCCTGAAGCGGGGATGCCGGGCCCGTGGGGGCGCGCCGGGGTCAGGCGGGGCGGATGTTCTCCGCCTGCGGGCCCTTCTGGCCCTGGGTGACGTCGAACTCGACCTTCTGGCCCTCGTGCAGCTCGCGGTAACCCTGGGCCGCGATGTTGGAGTAGTGGGCGAAGACGTCGGGGCCGCCGCCCTCCTGCTCGATGAAGCCGAAGCCCTTCTCACTGTTGAACCACTTCACGGTGCCCTTGGCCATGACCGTCTCCTTCTCCTTGAGGGGACCGGACCCGCCTTGCGGGCCCGGGAGGTGATCGCCCTGGTCCGGAGGTGAGCTGAACAGCGAGAACGCCCGTGATCGTGACCACGGGCGAACGAGACTTCGGAACCACGACTGCTGTTCTCGACGCTACACCGCACGGTCGGCGGCCGCTACCGACACGGCCGGGCGTACCCCGATGGGCCGTACGGGCCGGCCCGTCGGCCGGCCGAACCGACGGGAGCCGCCCCTGGCCGGCGCCGCCCTCCACGGCTGCCGCGCTTCCGGCCGTTGTCGTCGCACCCCCGGTGAGGGCGGTACCGGGTGAGTGATCAGAATAGGGGGTGCTTAACATATGAGCACCGCCTAGCTCGAAAGATGAACCTGTGACTACCACCGTGGACTCGTTCACCAACTGGAAGAACCGCGAGGAGATCGCGGAGTCGATGATCCCGATCATCGGGAAGCTGCACCGGGAGCGGGACGTCACGATCCTGCTCCACAGCCGCTCCCTGGTGAACAAGTCGGTGGTCAGCATCCTCAAGACCCACCGGTTCGCCCGGCAGATCGCCGGCGAGGAGCTCTCCGTCACCGAGACGCTGCCGTTCCTGCGGGCTCTCACCACACTCGACCTCGGCCCCTCCCAGATCGACATCGGCATGCTCGCCGCGACGTACAGGGCCGACGGCCGAGGGCTGTCGGTGGAGGAGTTCACCGCCGAGGCCGTCGCCGGCGCCACGGGAGAGAACAAGATCAAGTGCCGCGAGCCGCGCGATGTGGTCCTCTACGGCTTCGGCCGCATCGGCCGCCTCCTCGCCCGCCTGCTCATCGAGAAGACCGGCTCCGGAAACGGCCTGCGGCTGCGCGCCATCGTCGTCCGCAAGGCCGCCGGCCAGGACCTGGTCAAGCGCGCCTCCCTGCTGCGCCGCGACTCCATCCACGGCCAGTTCCAGGGCACGATCACCGTCGACGAGGCGAACAACAAGATCATCGCCAACGGCAACGAGATCCAGGTCATCTACTCCGACGACCCGACGGCGGTGGACTACACCGCGTACGGCATCAAGAACGCCATCCTCATAGACAACACGGGCAGGTGGCGCGACCGGGAGGGTCTGTCCAAGCACCTGCGCCCCGGCGTCGACAAGGTCGTCCTGACCGCTCCGGGCAAGGGCGACGTCCCCAACATCGTCCACGGCGTCAACCACGAGACGATCAAGCCGGACGAGCGGATCCTGTCCTGCGCGTCGTGCACCACCAACGCGATCGTGCCGCCGCTGAAGGCGATGGCCGACGAGTACGGCGTCCTGCGCGGCCACGTCGAGACCGTCCACTCGTTCACCAACGACCAGAACCTGCTGGACAACTACCACAAGTCCGACCGCCGCGGCCGCTCGGCGCCGCTCAACATGGTCATCACCGAGACCGGCGCCGCCTCCGCCGTCGCCAAGGCGCTGCCCGACCTCGACGCGAAGATCACCGGCAGCTCGATCCGCGTTCCCGTGCCGGACGTCTCGATCGCGATCCTCAACCTCCAGCTCGCCCGCGAGACCACCCGCGAGGAGGTCCTCGACTACCTCCGCAACGTGTCGCTGACCTCGCCGCTCAAGCGCCAGATCGACTTCATCAGCGCCCCCGACGCGGTCTCCAGCGACTTCATCGGCTCGCGCAACGCCTCGATCGTCGACGCCGGCGCCACCAAGGTCGAGGGCGACAACGCGATCCTCTACCTGTGGTACGACAACGAGTTCGGCTACTCCTGCCAGGTCGTCCGCGTCGTGCAGCACGTCTCCGGGGTCGAGTACCCCACCTACCCCGCTCCGGCGGTCTGACCCCGGCGTTCGGCCCTTGCGCCCCGCCCGCCCGGCCCGGTGGTCCGGCGGGCGGGGCGCCTCGCGCGGCGCCGGTCGCGACGGGCGGGTCCGGTTCCGGGCAATCGCTTGTCGAACGTCTTCTCCTCGTCCTCCCTATTGACCTGCCAAAAGCGCGCTCTTAGCGTGGCAAGCGCTTTCTGTTCTCTGTGTCGAAAGCCACACCGCCATGCCTGCCGCGCAGGCGTCCCCCCACGGAAGGGCGATGTCCCGATGAGACCGACAACCCCGCTGTCCTTACTGGCCTGCGCCACCCTGGCGGCCGGCGTCGCCGTGGCACTGCCCGGCGCCACGGCGACGGCCGCACCGGTCCGCCACGAGGCCGAGCGCGCCCCCGCCACCTGCGACGGCACCATCGACTCCGAACACGCCGGCTACTCCGGAACGGGCTTCTGCAACGGCCGCAACGCCGTGGGCGCGGCCGTCCGGTTCACGGTGGACGCCCCGCGGGCCGGCACCGCGACGCTGACGGTCCGCTTCGCCAACGGAACCACCGCCGCACGGCCCGCGGACATCGAGGTGAACGGCTCGGCGGTCACCTCGGCGTCGTTCGAGAGCACCGGCGTGTGGGACGGCTGGACGACGAAGACGCTCACGGTGCCGGTGAGGCAGGGCGGCAACACCATCCGGCTCAGCCCCACAGGCACCGGCGGCCTGCCCAACATCGACTACCTCGACGCCGAGGTGGACGGCACCGGCACCACGCCGCCGCCCCCGGGCCCGGTGCTGTACGTGGCGCCGAACGGCAGCGCCGACGCCCCGGGTACGGAGTCCGACCCGACGACGCTCACCTCGGCGATCAGCCGCGTCACCCCCGGCGGGACGATCCGCCTGCGCGGCGGCACCTACCGCTTCTCGCAGACGGTCACCATCGCGCAGGGCAACGACGGCACACCGGGCGACCGCACGGAGCTGTCCGCCTACCCGGGTGAGACGCCGGTGCTGGACTTCTCGGCGCAGAGCGAGAGCTCGTCGAACCGCGGACTCGCGGTCAACGGGTCGTACTGGCATCTCAAGGGCCTCGTCGTCCAGCGGGCCGGCGACAACGGCATCTTCGTCGGCGGCAGCCACAACGTCATCGAGCGCACGGTGACGCGCTTCAACCGCGACACGGGTCTGCAGCTCTCGCGGATGTCCTCCTCCACCCCCCGCGACCAGTGGCCCTCCCACAACCTCGTCCTGAGCGCGCGGTCGCACGACAACGCCGACTCCGACGGCGAGGACGCCGACGGCTTCGCCGCGAAGCTCACCTCCGGCCCCGGGAACGTCTTCCGCCACGCGGTGGCCCACAACAACATCGACGACGGCTGGGACCTCTACACCAAGGACGAGACCGGGCCCATCGGCGCGGTGACCATCGAGGACTCCCTCGCCTACGGGAACGGCACCCTCAGCGACGGCACCCAGAACTCCAGCGGCGACCGCAACGGCTACAAGCTCGGCGGCGAGGACATCGGGGTCGACCACGTCATCCGGCGCAGCATCGCCTACGACAACGGCAAGCACGGGTTCACCTACAACAGGAACCCCGGCACGATGACGATGTCGGACAACATCAGCATCGACAACGCCCAGCGCAACTACTCCTTCGACGCCGGCACCTCGGTGTTCCGGAACAACGTCTCGTGCCGCAGCGGCAGCGGGTCCAACGACAAGACGGTCGGCGACGCCGACGGCTCGAACCAGTTCTGGTCCGGCTCGAACGGCTCCCGGTGCTCCTCGTACGCCGGTGCGATGAGCTGGTCCTTCGCCTCCGACGGACGCCTGGTCGTGTCCTTCGGCGGCAGGGCGGCGACGCCGTGACCGCTGTCCGCCGGCCCGTCGGCCGAACGGGGTGAGGCCGCAGGCCCCATCGGTGCAGGCCCCATCGGCGCAGACCCCGCGGCCGTCCGTGCGCGCACGGACGGCCGCGGGGCCTGTACCGGGGCGGAAGACGGTGCCCGCTGCCGACCGGGCCCTCAGCCGTCCGCGGCGGCCGCCAGCCGCAGATGGGGGCGGGCCTCCTCGTCGCGGCCCTGGCGCTCCAGGGTGCGCCCGTACAGCATTCGCAGGTACAGGTCGCCCGGGAACTCCCCGACCAGTGATTCCAGAACGGCCCCGGCCCGCTTCAGCTGGGCGGAGGCGAAGTAGGCCCGGGCGGCCAGCAGCCGGACCCCGCGATCCTCGCCGAACTCCTCCAGCAGCGGACGGAGCATCACCAGGGCTCCCAGCGGGTCGCGCCGGTCCATGAGCGACTCGGCCCACCGCATCCGCTCGACCTCGGCGGGGACGGGGCGCTCGCGCCCGCCGCCGCGCAGGAAGTCCGCGATCGCCTCCGGCGGCTGGGCACCCGCCAGCGCCCGGCCGCCCACGACGAGGGTGGGTGAGGTGCGCACCCCCCGGGCCCTGCCCTGGAGCAGCAGTTCGCGTACGAGGGTCTCGCCCGCGCCGCCCTCCAGAAGCCTCGCGCCGAGGGGGAAGCCGGCCGCCGCGGCCACCTCGCCGAGGACCGCCCGGTCGCCGATGTCCAGGCCCTCGACGAAGTTCGCCCGCAGCACGCCCTCGGCCACGGCGTCCTGCACGGACGGGCCGCCGTGCTCGTGGGCCAGGGCGATGAGCCGGTGGGCGTCGTGGCTGCTGACGCGCCATTTGGAACCCCAGGGCGGTCCCAGGCCCTCGCGGGCGGCCACCTGTGAGATCCGTACCCGGTTCCGCTCCGGGGACAGTCCAGGCGCGCAGGCGCGCAGCGCCTCGTCCATGAGGGGGTCGCGCAGCGCCTCCTCCAGCGGAACGGCCCGGGCCGGTGCGGTCGGGTCGATCCGGAAGGGCCGCCAGACGACCTCTGTGTCACTCCTGTCCGCCAGTGCCCGCTCCAGGCGCCGCTTGCCGATGTACGTCCACGCGCAGACGACGTCCGCCCAGATCTCGATTCGCATGCCGCAAGACTAGCCAACGGAGGTCGCTTAAGCAACGCATGTTGTTTAGACGACTCCGGTCGTCCGGAACCGCCGCCCGGCTCCGGTCCCGTGCGCGGACCCGGTCACCGGGCGACACAAGTCGCTTAAGCGCCGCTTGTCGCACGATCGATATGCTGGCGGGCATGCCGAAGCAGAGGACCCTCCCCGCCGACCGTGTGGATCCTCGTGTACTGCGGACCCGTGCTCTGCTCCGGGAGGCGGCGCTGGCGATCGCCGCGGAACGGGATGTCGAATCCATGACCATCGCCGACATCGCGGAACGCGCCACGGTCAACCGCGCGACCGTCTACCAGCACTACCGCGACCGGGACGCCCTGCTCCTGGACGCCATGGAGGAGGAGGTCGGCCGGCTCGCCCGCGCGGCCGCCCGGTGCCCGCTCACACACCCGGCGCAGTGCGCCCCGGGCGAACTGGCGCAACTGTTCCGTCATGTGGAGACGAACGCGACCCTGTACCGGCGGATGCTCGGCCCCGGGGGGTCCGCGCGCTTCGTCAACCGGCTCAGGGAGCTGCTGGCCGAGGAGGTGGCGGCCCAGCTGGGGGCGGCCGGTGGCGACGGCGGGAACGGGGGCGCGACCGCTCCACTCCTGGAGCTGCGCGCCCACTACCTGGCCGGGGCCTTCGTCGGGGTGTTCACCCGATGGGTCGCCATGCCCGGCAGGCCCACCGCGGAGCAGGCCGCCGAGGAGGTGTGGGGGCTCCTGCGCGGGGCGTCCCCCGACCGCGGGGCCGCTGACCCGCCGTAGGCGCCCCCGGCGGCGACACCGCCGGGGGCGTCCGGCGACCGGTCACTCCAGAGCGGTGACGGACGAGGCGGACAGGCCGGCGGCGGCCATCTCCTCCCCGGTGAGGGGAGGCCCGCCGAGTTTCGGTCGGCGGGGCCCGCGGAGCGCGGCGAGGGACAGCCGGGGGTCGCCCAGGACGGACGCCGTGCGCTCGAGGGAGGTGACATCGGTGATGCGGCGGGCCACCCAGCCGTTGCCGGTCGCGGTGTGGAGCAGCCGGCTGATGTAGGCGGACGCGAGCTTGTCCCGGAAGGTGGGACCGTGCTCGGTGGCACCCGGGTAGAGCACGTCCTGACCGACGGCCAGGATCCACGCGGCGTCCACCGGCCCGGCCACGGCCCTCTGGACGTGCCGCGCCAGCCCCGGGGCGTCCCATCCATGGCGCCCGACCGTGTCGCGCAGGGCGACGGCGCTCTGGGCCGCGGTGGACATCCCGTGCCCGTAACTGGGGTTGTAGGCCGCCAGGGCGTCACCGAGGACGGCGAACCCCTCGGGCCAGCGGCGCATCCGCTCGTAGTAGCGGCGGTAGTTGGCGGTGGCGCGGGTGAGGGTGACCCCGGTCAGGGGTTCGGCGTCCGCGATGAGCCGGCCGATCAGCGGATGCCGTGGCGCCCGTAGGGCGAAGTCCACGAAGGCGTCGCTCTCTTTGACGGGCTCGCCCCCGCGGGTACCGGAGAGGGTCACGAGCCAGCGCCCGTCCTCGATCATGATGAGCAGGGCGCCCTGCCCGGGGGCCCGCCGGGGATCGGCCTGGACGAAGACGGTGGGGAAACGCCCCAGGGCGCGCACGGCCGGGGGAGCCCGGAAGACACGGCTGGCGTAGACGAGGCCCGGGTCGATCCTCCGCTCGGCCGGAGTGGGCAGCCCCAACTCCCGCAGCCAGGAGGACGCGCGCGAGGCGCGGCCGGTGGCGTCGACGACCAGGTCCGCGGTGAGCCGCTCCTCCCCGCCGTCCGCCCGGCGGACGCGGACGCCGGTGACCGCGGTCGCGTCGCCGAGCAGACCTTCGGCCGTGGCGCCCTCCAGGACGGTGACGCGCTCATGGCCGAGGACCTGCCGGCGCACGGTCCAGTCGAGCAGCTCGCGGCTGCACAGAAGCGTGTGGTGGGACTCCTCCCAGCGGCGGAACCACCCCCGCGGGCTGAGGACGACCATGTCGGTGGGCACCGGCACGTGGTGCGCTCCGCGCCCCCTGAGCAGATCGGCGGTGCCGGGCAGCAACTCCTCGACGGCCCTGGCACCGCCGGACCACAGCACATGGGTGTGCTGCGCCTGGGGCAGCCCCCTGCGGGGCCCGGGCCCTTCGGGCAGGGTGTCGCGCTCCACGACGGTGACGGTCGCGAAGTCGGCCAGCGCGCGGGCCGCGAGCATGCCGGCCAGGCTGCCGCCGAGGACTACCGCGGACCTCGCGGATCTCATGGGGCGGGGGTGTCGTTCCATGCGGCGGGTGTGCTCTCCGACCTGGCGGCCGCGCTGCGACGGACCGCCTCGACGATGCTGGGACGGCGCAGTGCCCCGGAGACGGCTTCGACGTCGCGGAGCAGGTTGTCGGGACTCCTCCACTCGGCGCCCCTGCCCGGGTCCTCCGCGCGGGCGGCGATGGCGGCGGAGACGGCCACGGCACCGGCGACGCCTTCGGCCTCCCGAGGGGTGAGCCGCCTGCCCAGCAACTCCCAGAGCAGGGGGTCGGGGTCGAGGGCCGCCCGGCGGGCCCGGCGGTGCAGCTCGTGGTCCAGAAAGGGGGCCAGGGTGTAGAGGCTGTCCCGTATCTCCTTCTCCCTGATCGTCAGGGAGGTGTGGATGTCCGGCTTGCCGACGAGCGTGGAGGGCCCGGTCGGCACATGCTCCTTCAGCAGCCGGCACAGGGGCAGGAGCCTGCGGTGGCGGAGGGCGGCCCGCCAGAACTCGTAGGCCGCCTGGCCCGCGTGAGGGACCAGGAAGCCCGCGCCGACCAGGATGGAGCCGATGGCGCCGGCCAGCGGGGCGGCCTGGGTGCTGAGCCAGTCCAGGTCGTGGCCGCCCCACCGGCCGACGACCGCGGTGAGCTTGAAGCCGTTGAAGGCGAGGGTGGCGATGTAACCGGTGCCCATGAGCAGCAGTCCGGTGCGGAGCCAGGCGTCGACGCGGCGCACCCGGCGTTCCCACGACCACAGCAGCACGAAGTTGACGGTGTTGGCGACGGTGTGGGCCACGATGTAGAGCGTGATCATCTCGCGCAGATACGGCTCGTCGGCGTAGTACGTGTCGAAGTCGCGCAGGCGCTCGACAGCGGGGTCACCGAGGGCGAAGAGCACCCACAGCGCGACGATGACCAGCGAGTACACGGCGATGACCCACCGCATCACGCGGCCGGCCGACGCGGTGGTCCCGTCCCGCCACGCGGTGAGCATCAGCAGGCAGCAGGCGCTGAACGCGGTGAGCAGGCTGTAGACCCAGGGCGCCGCGATGTTGGTCACGCCGGTGGTCCGGTTGATCAGCGCGATGCTCTGGGGCGCCGCGGAGGCGAGGACGAGGAAGGCCATGACCAGCAGGAGACTCGCCACGCGGAGCAGCGACTCGTGCCGCGCGCGGATGGTGGACCGCATCTTGAGGAACAGGGGCAGCAGCGCCACTACCGCCGCGAGGTAGTAGATGTGGGGGATGACGTCTTCGGAGGCGTCCATGGGTGGTCCGGCCGCCTCACCGGGGGCCGAGAGTGGTCCGCAGCCGGGTCACGACCGCGTCGGTACGGGCAGGGCGGGGGACGGCCAGCGGGTCGTCCACGAGCCATCTGCGGAAATCCCGGTACAGGCGCACGCCGAACGCCTCGGCCTCCCCCTCCTCCCGCGCGTCGCAGTGGCTGCGCGCCGCCGCGCACAGCACCGTGCCGTCGCCGGGGTACAGCGTGCGGGCGGCGGCCGTGCCGCCTTCCACACCGCTCGGGTAGCTGCTGTGGCCCCGGTGCAGGTGCCACAGCTCGTGACCCACGATGATCGGTTTCTGCGGGGCGTCCACCCTGCGCTCGACGAGGATCACGTCCCGCTCCTCCAGGGACAGCATCAGGCCGGTGATGCCGCCCGCCTCGCGCGGCAGTTCCTCGACCCTCAGCTCCAGGGGGCGGCCCCGGAGCGCGCCCATCTCCCGGCACAGCGCCCGGCACAGCGACTCCGCGTCCGTCGGCACCTGCAGCCCGGGATCGCGGCTGAGGCCGTCCATGAGCCGGCGGGCGAGCTCGTCCATGGCCTTCCGGGTGCTCCTGCCGATGCCCCTGCGCTCTCTGCCCTCCCGCGTCATCGTCCGGGCTCCGAGTCCGCGACGAAGTCGACGACGAACCTGGCGATGGCCTCCCGCTGGGCGATGGTGAGGGCGGGCCCGCCGCCGCGGGCGGCGATCGCCCTGGCGCCGTGCTCCCCGACGAGAGCGGCCAGGGGGTCGTCGAGTCCCCTCCCGGCCGGCTCCGACTCCAGCCGGCCCACGACCGGCCGCAGTTCACGGGTCAGCGCGTCGCGGGGAGGGTCGGTGAAGAACGTCAGCGACACCCCGAAGTAGTCGGCCAGCGCGGCGAGATGCGGCACATTGGGGCACTTCCCGCCCTGGAGGAGGCTGCGGGCCCAGGCGCCGGTCACCCCCAGGCGGGCCGCCACCTCGCCGACGATGTCGGCCGGCCTCCTCCCGCTTTCCTTCAGAAGCCGCTCGTACAGGAAGTTCACCCGTCGGGGAGCGGTCTCGCCCACCTTGCGCTCCCGCACCCTCCCGCCCCTCAGCAGGGTGCGGATCTCCCTGGTGCCGAGGCCGGTGGCGGCCGACAGCTCACCGAGGTCCAGGACGTCGTCGCGGGTGAGTCCCCTGCTCTCCGACAGCGCGTCCAGGCGCTCCAGAACCTCGTTCAAGGGGTTGTGAGAGGCCTCGGTCACCATGCCCTCCGAACGGTCGTCACCCGATGGTAATCCGAGACTACGGCCTGTGCCGCGGCCAGGGCCATTCTCCGCAACGATCGTTGCCGGACGGAGAACTGACGTTGGCGTCCGTGCAGCGCCTGAAGGCGGCGGCACGGACGCCGACGTCAGCACAGGGAGAGCACCGGGCCGTCCGCGCCGCGACGGGCGGTGAGAACGACCCCACTGCGGTCGCACCGTACAGACTGCACGCCAGGGGTGTTCGACAACACGGTGACACCGGGGACGCGTGCCCGCTCGGCGGTGGACGTCCGGTCCGCGCCGGGCAGTACCAGGCACGCGTAGGCGGCGCCCTGCGGCCGTGGTCCGTGGTCGAAGCCGATGTGGAACACCTCCGCCGACAACCGCTCGGAGGAACCGGTCGTGGTGACGTCCGACCAGGCACCCGCGCGACGCTCCACCCGCGCGCGGAGCGAGCCGTGATCGGACAGCGGCACGTAACCGATACGGCCGTGGTGCACCCAGCGGGGCCCGCCGGGGTGGGAGCCGATGGCCGGCGGGCCTTCCGCGAGCCGCTGGTCGACGGTGGTGAGCACCCGGTGCCCGGCCGACGGAGCGGTGATGCCGGTGCCGAGCGCGACGAAGAGGTCGTCGAAGCAGAACCAGGCTTTCCAGCCGTCCGTGAACCGGTCCGTGCCCGCCAGCCGCATCACGGCGACGCCGTACCGGCCGTCGGACCAAACGCCGCTGTCCGGCGACGCGCCGCGTTCACCGTGAGGCCGGGGGGACAGGGATTCCGGGTCGGGGCACTGCTCGGCCGTGATGCCCGGGAGCCGGGCCCAGTGCCACAGGGGCAGCACGGCACGGTAGCCGTCCTCCGCGCCACCGCCGACCCGGACAGCGGCCACACCGTCGCCCAGGTGCCGGCCGCGCAGGTTCTCCCCGTTGAGACTCTCGGTGGGAACGGTGCGGGTGGAGGACACACGCACCGACACCGACCAGGTGGGCCGGCGGTGCACCAGGTAGTCCGAGCGGGTAAAGGCACGGCAGCCGACCGGACCGGCCGCTCCGGCGGGGGAGACGCCCGCCCGTACCGCGGCCAGGCGGGCGTCGAACGCGGCCAGTTCCTTCCGCCGGGGCGCGTCGGCGTCCAGCAGCCTGCGGATCACGGTGCGCAGCGAGCCGTCTGCCCGGTGAGCCTCGGCGCGGGTGACCTCGCGGCCCATGGTGGTGAAGTCGAAGCCTTCCCCGTGCACCGCCCACTGCTGGCCGTCCAGGAGGAAGTCGGTGAACAGGCCGACCTCACGCGCGCCGAAGGCCCACGGGGTGCCGTGCACCGCGTGGATCCACAAGGACAGGTCGGCCGCCAGGGAGGCGCCGTAGCCGCCGGAGTACAGCTGCGGTCCATGCTGGTGGAAGCTGAAGTCCTCCTGAATGCCCTCGCCGTCGGTCGTCCGCAGTACCGCCGACATGCGGCGGACGGCCGAAGCGGTCAGCTCGCCGTCGCCCAGCAGGAGACCGCGGCGCAGCACGATCCCCTGGGCCCAGACGAGGTTCTGCCCGGTCATCTCCACCGGACCCGCGCGATCGGCGAGCCACCGCCCCCAGTGGGCGCGCTGCCGGGCGCCCAGCCGGTCGGCCAGCGCCAGGAGGAGGTCACCGACCAGGCACGGCACGCCGATCTCGTTGTACCACCAGTTGCCGCTGCGGGGATCGGCGCGGTACCACGCCTCCAGGGCGCTCAGGGCTGCGGCCCGGTGCTCCTGCCGGGGTGAGAGCGCCAGCGCCAAGGCCCGCGACAGGTGCTCCAGCGGCGGGAAGTCCGATCCGTCCGCATGGTGGGCGTAGTCGACGTCCGGCCAGGTGCCGTCGGGTGTGAGCGGGCCGATGAGCGCTTCGGCCGCGTCCGCGGCGGCGCCCGCGCCGGTGTCCGCGAGTTCCCGCAGCAGGCGGGTTCGGACGGTCTCCACGGGATGCATACCGCCACGATGCCCCGTCGGCGAGGCCGCGGGAAACGGATTTCCGTTCGGCGGGGCCGCACACCCCGTCCGTGCCCCGGAGCCGCGGGGGCGGACGGTCGTGAACGCGGCGCGCGGGTGCCGGGAACACCGCCGCCCGTCCGGGGCCGGAGGGTACCGGGCCCGGACGGGCGGCGGGTCGTGCCGCTATCCGGCGTAGGTCTCGAACTCGGCGACCTTGGGGGTGCCGGACGAGCCGGTGATCTCGAACGTGATCTTGCGCAGCGATGTCTGCGGGAAGGTGATGACGCCCGCCCCGCTGCCCGAGGCCAGGACGGCGCCGGTGTCGTGGTTGACGACCCGCCAGGAACCGATGTCGCCCTCGGAGCCTGCCGCCTCCCTGATGTTGATCTTGGAGACGGTGGTGGCGGAGCCCCACTTGATCGAGATCGACCCGGTCGAGCCGGTGGGCGACCAGTAGGTGCTCATGTCACCGTCGCGCACATTGCCGTAGCTCGTTCCGCTCGCCTTGCCGGAACCGTCGGAGCCGGCCCCGATGCTGAGGTTGGTTCCACCGGGCTGGGACGGCGTGGGCGTGGGCGTGGGGTCGGTCGGCGTCGGTCCGGGGTCGGTCGGCGTCGGGGTCGGGTCCGGCGTCTGCGGCGAGCAGCTGCCGTCCGACACCTTCAGGCCCTTGCCCGCCCCCGCCGTCTGGCTCACGATGCCCGGCACGCAGTCGGCGCCGTCGAGGTCGTAGGAGTAGGGGATGCTGACGGTGGTGTTGGACTGCGGGTTCGGCCCGGCCGGGTTGTTGTCGCCGCTGCGGCTGGACCAGGTCACGTTGTCGAAGATGTTGCCGCCGACCTGCCAGTAGCCGGCCTCGTCGGTGTAGAAGGTCCCCAGGACGTCCTTGGAGTCCTCGAAGTAGTTGTTGTCCACCTTGGCGCGGGCCCCGGCACGGGAGTTGATGCCGGACTCGTGGATGTCCACGTAGTGGTTGTTGTAGATGTGGGCTATGCCGCCGCGCAGCAGGGGGAGGCGGGAGTCGATGTTCTCGTACAGGTTGTGGTGGTAGGTGACGAAGCCGTTGGAGCGGTCGCTCTCACTGGAGCCGACCAGGCCGCCGCGGCCGGAGTTGCGCAGGATGCTGTAGGACAGGGTCACGTACTTGGTGTCGTCCTTCATGTCGAAGAGGCCGTCGAACCCCGCCGACTCCCCGCCCGAGGCCTCCAGGGTGACGTGATCGACCCAGACGTTGCGGACGCCGCTCTCCATGCCGATGGCGTCACCGCCGTTGGACGTGGGCGAGCCCGACTTCTTGACGTTCTTGACCGTCACGTTCTGGATGATGATGTTGCTGGCCTCGCGGATGTGGATGCCCAGCTGGTCGAAGACGGCTCCACTGCCGACCCCGACGATCGTGACGTTGCTGATCTGCTTGAGCTCGATCTTGTCGGCGGCGGTGTTGCAGCTGTCGCCCGACACCTTGCTGGTGTTGCCGTGGTTGATGGTGCCCTCGACCTGGATGGTGATCGGGGTGCTGCTGCTGGCCCGGCTGCACAGGGCCTGGTGGATCGCGGTACCCGTGGTGGCCCGGACGGTCTGCCCGCCCGCACCGCCGGTGGTACCGCCGTTCTGAGTCGCGTAGCCGGTGGGGCCGCCGGGCGCCGCCGACGCCGCGGGCATCGTCAGGACCACGCCGGTCGCGGTCGCGAGCGCCATCGTGGCCAGCCCCGCGTAGAGCCGCAGTGCGACTGCTCGTCTCATCTCGTCTCCCATTTCCTCTTCGGGCGCTGAAAGGTGTCACTTAATGTCGTGTGCATGACATTCAACTGTCGGTGTCGCAGGTCCGCCGCCGGACGGGCCGGTGGCAGGCCTCGGGGGTGGATCCTCTCCTCGGTGTGGGGGGTCGGTGGTTCGCAGGGGGTGGGCCCCCGGGTCTCCGCGGCCGTGCTGCCGGCCGCCTCGCCGGACGGCGTCCGCGGGGCGTCGCCTTCCGTGAGGTGACCGCCCGGGCCGGCGGCGTGGCATGTCATCCGTTACGGGAGGCCGTCGCCGTCGAAACCGCCGTGGCCGGCGCGGTGCGTCTTCATCGTGGCGTATGCCCTTTCGCTTCGTGGCGCGTCGACATCCCGGTCGAAGCCTCCGTGGCGGAACGGTGGCGGCTTGCGTGCGAGGTCGCGGCGGGTGCCGTGGCGACCGCCTCCGGCGGAACGGATCCGATGAACGGGGAAAGCGCTTTCTTTCGGTGAGGATAGGGTGGCGTCCGATGGAATGGCAAGGCTCCGGAAGGTTGCGGAGTACACCCTTCCGTCCCGCCCGGCGGTCGTCGCCCGCGACCACCGCCGAAGGCCGTGGCGAGGTCCCGTACGTGACGGAACCCGCAAGCGTCGGCACGGTGCCAGGCCCGCCAACGACCCTGTGGGGCAAGGGGATTCAGTGGACGTGGCCGTGCGCCGGACTCATGGCCCGGCCCGGTTGGAGGCCGGGATCCGACCTGCCTCGCGGGTGCGCGACGCCGCCTGGAGGGCTTTCCGGAGGAGTGAGCCGCGTCTCACCGGGGCGGCCCGAGCTTGCCTATGCAACGAGTTGCATATCAGGATCGCGGTATGGCGCTCGAACACGCGATCCTCGTCTCCCTGCTGGAGAAGCCGGGTTCCGGCTACGAGCTGGCACGGCGGTTCGAGCGGTCCATCGGGTACTTCTGGACCGCCACCCACCAGCAGATCTACCGCGTCCTCAAGCGCATGGAGGCCGACGGCTGGATCGATGCGCGCGACGTGCCGCAGCGGGGCCGGCCGGACAAGAAGGAGTACTCGGTCTCGGCCGCGGGCCTGTCCGCCCTGACCGGGTGGCTCGATGAGCCGGTCCAGCCGGAGAGCGTCCGGCACGAACTCGCCGTGAAGGTCCGCGGAGCCGCCTTCGGCGAGCCGGCCGCCCTGATCGGCGAGGTCGAACGCCACCAGCGGATGCACCGGGACCGGCTCGCGCACTACCTGGCGGGGCAGCGGCGGGACTTCGGCGGGAGCGACACCGCCGGAGACCCCGGCGCCGAAGACCTCGACGCCGGACGGGAGCTCCAGCACGCGGTCCTCCGGGGAGGGATCGCCTACGAGCGGATGATGATCGCCTGGCTCGACGACGTGCTCGCCACCCTCCACCGGCTCTCCCCCCGCCGGCGC
>NZ_JAKMAY010000109.1:0-17038 GCF_022015835.1 Streptomyces sp. ICN903
CGGGAGGACCGGGGCGGGGGCCGGTGGAGCCGGCGGAGGCTCAGAGGAAGGTGCGGCCCTCACCGCGGTAGGTCGGCACCGTCGCCGCCACCCGGTCGCCCTCGATCAGGTGCAGTGCCGCGAAACGCTCGCACAGCTCCCCGGCCTTGGCGTGCCGGAACCACACCTTGTCGCCGATCAGCAGGTCGTCGGCGGGCGGTCCGAGCAGCGGCGTCTGCACCTCGCCCGGCCCCTCCGCCGGGTCGTAGCGCAGCCCGGACGGCAGATACGGCACCGGCAGCCGGTCCCGGCCCGCCGCGCCGGAGGCCGGATAGCCGCCGCCGAGCACCGTCACCACACCCACCCCGGGCCGCCGCACCACCGGCTGCGCGAACAGAGCCGCGGGGCGGCCGGAGAACGAGGTGTAGTGGTCGAACAGGCGGGGCATCAGCAGCCCCGAACCCGCGGCGATCTCGGTGACCGCCTCCTCGGCGGCGGTGTGCTGCACGCTCCCGGTCCCGCCGCCGTTGACGAACTCCAGGTCCGGCGCCACCGCCCGCACCGCGCGCACCGCCGTCGCGCGCCGCTGGACCAGCTCGCGCCGCGCGGCCGACTGCATCAGCCTCACCGCCCGCGCGCGCAGCGGGCGCCCGGGCGGAGCGTCGCCCACGCCCGCGATGTGCCCCTCGTACGCCATCAGGCCCACCAGCCGGAAACCGGGCCGGCGCGCCACCGACCGGGCCAGCTCGGCCAGTTGGGCGGGGGAGTGCAGCGGCGAGCGCCGCGCGCCGATCCGCACCCGGCCCCCCAGCAGCCACAGCGAGGCGTCCAGCTCCAGACAGACCCGTATCTCCTGGCGTCCACCGCCGCGGGCGGCGTCGATCAGGGCGAGCTGCGCGGGGTCGTCGACCATCACCGTCACGGCCGCGGCCAGCTTCGGGTCCGAGGCCAGCTCGGCGTAACCGGCCCGGTCCGCCGACGGATAGGCGAGCAGGACGTCGTCGAAGCCGCAGCGGGCCAGCCACAGGGATTCGGCGAGCGTGAAGCTCATGACGCCGGCGAACCCGTCCCGCGCCAGCGCGCGCTCCAGCAGGGCGCGGCAGCGCACGGACTTGCTGGCCACGCGCACGGGCTTGCCGCCGGCGCGGCGCACCAGGTCGGCGGCGTTGGCGTCGAACGCCGCCAGATCGACGACGGCGAGCGGCGCGTCGAGATGGGCGGTGGCCCGGTCGTAGCGGGCCCGGTCGGCTGCGTGGTCAGCGGTCGTGTCGAACACCCCGGCAGCTTGCCAGAGTCCACCGGGCCGGGGACAGACCCGGTGGCGGCGGCTCGGTCCCGCGCACGGGACCGGAGCCCCTCGCGGAGGCCGGGACGCGGGTTGCCGCCACCGTGCCGGATCCACGTAGAGTGACGCGCACACCACCGCCGACCGCTGGTCAGCGGTGTGATGTCCCGATACCAACCGGCCTGCCCCGAAAGGGACTCGACGGGGCGGCACAGAACACGAGGGGGTGCCGGTGAGCACTGAGGCCGACCCGGTCCGGGCTCCGCTCCCACCCGTCGTCCCACCGCGGCCCGCCGTGCCGCCGGGAACTCCCCGGGTCGCGGCCGCCGCGCCCCCGATAGCGACGGGGCCGCCGCCACCGCGGTTCGACGCACCCCTGGTGTACCCGGACGCGCCGGCCGCCGCCCCGGAGCCGGGGCGGCGCGTGCGCGGGCCGGTCCGCACCGCCGCCGCGGCCGTCTGCCTCGTTCTGGGCCTCGGGCTGCTGGGCGGAGCCGCCGCCGGGGTCTGGCTCACCGGCGACTCCGGCGAGCGCCCCGCGGCCGACTACGCCGAGACGCGCTCGCTGTGGCGCGAGATACCCGTCGACACGATCTTCCCCCGCTCCCTGCGCGGCCGGGGTGCCGGACCGGGACGCGCCGACCGGCGCTGGACCCGGGTGGCGGTCGCCCCCGACGCCGACTGCCGCAACGCCTTCGACCCCTCGCTGGCCGGGGTCCTCTCACCGGCCGGCTGCGAGCGGCTGCTGCGCGCCACGTACGCGGACGAGACCGGCAGCGGCGTCACCACGGTCGGGCTGCTGTTCACCGAGACCGACGAGAAGGGCATGCGGGCCCTGCGCGAGCGGTTCGACGAGGAGGACCTCGAACTGCGCGCCGATCTGATGCCCCGCCCCTACGCGGCACGCGGCACCGCCGCGGCCCGATTCGGCGACGCCCAGCGCGCCAGCTGGACGGTCCGGCCGCTCACCGACGCCCCCGTGGTGGTCTACACCGTCTCCGGCTTCGCCGACGGCCGTACCGTCGGCGAACCGCAGCCGGCCTCCGAGGCCGTACTGGAGGACCAGACCACCGCACCCGCCCAGGCGGGCCTCGGCCACGACGCCCGTGGTATCGCCGACCGCATCGAGCGCGGCCTGCGCCACATCGTCGCCCAGGGAACCGGACAGGACCGATGAACACGACGGGTCTCCCCGCCACCGCGAACCCCCCGCACGCCCGCCGCACCCGCCGCGCCGCCGGACTGGTCTCCGCGCTGTCGGCGTTCGCGGTGCTCTGCGCCTCCCTCCTGCTGACCGCGCCCGCCGCGCACGCCGACGAGGTGCGCGACCGGCAGTGGGGCCTGGACGCGGTGGGCGCGCGCGACGCCTGGAACACCACCAGAGGCCAGGGCATCACCGTCGCCGTGCTCGACACCGGCGTCGACGCCGGCCACCCCGACCTGCACGGACGGGTGCTGAAGGGCAAGGACCTCATCGGCTTCGGGGCCCGCCGGGGCGACGAGTACTGGGCCCGGCACGGCACCGCGATGGCCGGGATCATCGCCGGACGCGGCCACGGCCCCGGCGACTCCGAAGGCGTCCTCGGAGTCGCCCCCGAGGCGCGGATCCTGCCCGTGCGCGTCCTGCTGGAGGACGACGACCCGCAGCGGAAGAAGGCCCGTGAGGAGCGCGGCGAGGCACTGGCCGAGGGCATCCGCTGGGCCGCCGACCAGGGCGCCGACGTCATCAACCTCTCCCTGGGCGACGACAGCGCCTCCGCCCACCCCGACCCGGCCGAGGACGCCGCCGTCCGCTACGCGCTGGGCAAGGGCTCGGTGGTGGTCGCCTCTGCCGGCAACGGCGGGGAGGACGGTGACCGGGCCTCCTATCCGGCCGCCTACCCCGGTGTGATCGCCGTGACCGCCGTGGACCGCACCGGCCGGCGCGCCCCCTTCTCCACGCGCCGCTGGTACGCGACCGTCAGCGCCCCCGGCCACGATGTGATCATCACCTACCCCGACCGGGAGTACTACGAGGGCTGGGGGACCAGCGCCGCGGCCGCCTTCGTCTCCGGCTGCGTGGCCCTGGTGCGGGCCGCCCACCCCGATCTCAGCCCGGCGCAGGTCAAGGAGCTGATCGCGCAGACCGCCCGGAACACCCCGCCCGGCGGGCGCAGCGACGATCTGGGCAGCGGCATCGTCGACCCGGCCGCCGCCATCGAGCTGGGCACGAAGGTCGAGCCGCGGCCGCAGCGGCCGGTGGCCGAGGCGTATCCGAAGGAGTACTTCGGAGTCGGCCCGGCCCCCGAGCGCGGGTACGGCGGCCGGCTGGCGCCCGCCGCCGCGGTCGCCGGCCTGCTGTTGGTGCTCTGCGCCGTACTGCTGTACCGGGGTGACCGGCCGGCGGAGCGGCAGGGGGAGCGGACCGGGGGACGGGCCGCCTGATCCGGGCGGATACCCTCGAGGCGTGGCGCTCAAGAACATCCCCGACCCCGGCTTCTCCGGTGACGACGGCTCGGCCGACCCCGCACTCGCCCGGGCGCTGGCCGCCTGGGCACAGGACCGCACCGCCGAGCCGGAGGTGCTGGCCGCCCTGGCGAATGCCCGGCTGCTGGTGCCGGTGGTCGCCGTCCTCGGCGAGGTGGAGACCGGCGAGGACGGTCTGCGCCGGGAGAAGACCAGCGACATGGCGGTGCCCACGCTCAACGCGCCGGGCGGACGCAAGGCCCTGCCGGCCTTCACCTCCACCGACAGCCTGGCCCGATGGCGCCCCGAGGCCCGCCCGGTCGCCGTTCCCCTGCGCCAGGCACTCCAGGCCCTCGCCCAGGAGGGCGCCGACACCCTCGTACTGGATCTCGCCGGGCCGGTGACCTACCAGCTCACCGGCCCCGCGCTGCTGGCCCTCGCCGAGGGGCGCACGGAGGCCGCCGACCCGCTGGAGGACCCGGCCGTCACCGGGGCGCTGCGCACGGTGCTGGCCGCCGAGCCCGCGGTGAGCGCCGCCCGGCTGGGGCCCGGCCGCGGCACCGACGGCGTACTGGCCCTGCGCCTGGACCCGGACGCGCCGCCGCGCGAGACCGCCGGGCGGGTGGCCGCCGCGCTCGCGGCGGACGAGACGCTCCGCGCGCGTCTGGTGCGCGGTCTGGATCTGGCCCTGCTGCCGCCGGAGGGGGCCCTGCCGGGGCGCCCGCTGTACGACCGCGACTGACGTACGACCGCGACCGGGCGGCCGCGACCGGGCGGCCGGGAGGGACCGGACGGCCGGAGCCGGCGCCCCGGCCTCAGCCGATGACCGGGCCGGTGAACTTCTCGCCCGGCCCCTGGCCCGGCTCGTCCGGCACCGCCGACGCCTCGCGGAAGGCGAGCTGGAGCGACTTCAGCCCGTCGCGCAGCGGAGCGGCGTGGTAGGAGCCGATCTCGGTGGCCGCGGCGGTCACCAGCCCGGCCAGCGCCTGGATCAGCTTGCGTGCCTCGTCCAGGTCCTTGTGGTCCTCGCCGCCCTCGGCCAGGCCGAGGTTGACCGCGGCCGAGCTCATCAGGTGGACCGCGACCGTGGTGATCACCTCGACCGCGGGCACGTCCGCGATGTCGCGGGTCATCGTCTCGAAGTCGGCCGCCCCTGCGGCCCCTCCGGCGGCGCCGGGGGAGGGGGTGGGGGTGCCGCTGTCGTCGCTCATCGTTCTCCGCTTCCTGCTGGTCGGGTGCGCTCCAGCCTAGGCTCCGCCCGTCGCGCGCGCGTACGACGCCCGGGGAGGAAGTTCCCCCCGGCCCTGCTATGCTGGGATATCGACCGGCCGGACGGCACTCCCGCCGCGATCACCCGAACGGATCGTCCAGACGACCCGCCCGAGCGATCCGCGCGGAGCGCGTTCCGGCCCGCAAGTGGAGGCTCCGAAGCTCCCACCCGACCGACCTCCGGGTCGGCGGGTCACAGGTCAGGCTGCGCCCCGCGGTGTACCGCGGCGGTGCTCCCGGTCAATGAGGAGCCCCGCCTGCGTCCCGTCCGGGGCGTTTTCGCGTTCCGGTTCGGTGGTCGTACCGAACGCAACCGTGCGCGGCTGTCCGCCAGGCATCCGCGTGGCGCAACCGAGGAGGCCCCATCAGCGCCGAGCCCCGCATCAACGACCGGATTCGCGTCCCCGAGGTGCGACTCGTCGGTCCCAGTGGCGAGCAGGTCGGCATCGTGCCGCTTGCCAAGGCCCTGGAGCTTGCCCAGGAGTACGACCTCGACCTGGTCGAGGTCGCGGCGAACGCCCGTCCGCCGGTGTGCAAGCTCATGGACTACGGAAAGTTCAAGTACGAGTCGGCCATGAAGGCCCGTGAGGCGCGCAAGAACCAGGCGCACACGGTCATCAAGGAGATGAAGCTCCGGCCGAAGATCGATCCGCACGACTACGACACCAAGAAGGGTCACGTCGTCCGGTTCCTCAAGCAGGGGGACAAGGTCAAGATCACGATCATGTTCCGCGGTCGTGAGCAGTCCCGTCCCGAGCTTGGCTACCGGCTGCTCCAGCGCCTCGCGGAGGACGTCCAGGACCTGGGCTTCGTCGAGTCGAACCCCAAGCAGGACGGCCGGAACATGATCATGGTTCTCGGTCCGCACAAGAAGAAGACCGAGGCGATGGCCGAAGCCCGTGAGGCGCAGGCCGCCCGCAAGGCGGAGCGCCAGCAGCAGGGGAACGCGGCCCCTGCCGAGGAACGCGCCGAGGCATGACCCGGCGGCCGCGGAGCCGGCCGCCGGATCGCACGGGCCCTCCCGGGCCCGGACAGCAACCGAAACAGCTGACGCTGCCGCATGCCGGCCCACGGCCGGCCACGGCGGCGCCACCGACGAGGAGAGAACGGCGACATGCCGAAGAACAAGACGCACAGTGGTGCGAGCAAGCGCTTCAAGATCACCGGCTCCGGCAAGGTGATGCGCCAGCGCGCCGGCCGCCGCCACCTTCTCGAGCACAAGCCGTCCACGCTGACGCGCCGCCTTGCGGGCAAGACCGAGATGGCTCCGGTCGACGCCAAGAAGATCAAGAAGCTTCTCGGCAAGTGAGCCCGCCGCCCGCCGCTCCCCGTGATCGGCCGGGCGCAGGACACCGGACACCGGGACCCAATCGAACCTTCGGGCCGACGGCGCCGTAGCACGGCAGCCGGACCACCACACCGGCCCCGCGACAAGGAGTAATTCACGTGGCACGCGTCAAGCGGGCGGTCAACGCCCACAAGAAGCGCCGGGCGATCCTCGAGCAGGCCAGCGGCTACCGCGGCCAGCGCTCCCGCCTGTACCGCAAGGCGAAGGAGCAGGTCACCCACTCCCTCGTCTACAACTACAACGACCGCAAGCGCCGCAAGGGCGACTTCCGGCAGCTGTGGATCCAGCGGATCAACGCCGGCGCCCGCGCCAACGGCATGACCTACAACCGCTTCATCCAGGGCCTGAAGGCCGCCGAGGTCGAGGTGGACCGCAAGATCCTGGCCGACCTCGCGGTCAACGACCCGAACGCGTTCGCCGCGCTGGTCGAGGTGGCCCAGAAGGCGCTGCCGAGCGACGTCAACGCCCCCAAGGCCGCCTGACGACGGCACGGGACGTCACCGGACCCGCGGGCCATCGAGCCCGCGGGTCCGGTCGTTTGCCCCGGCCCGCCCGGCCGTACAGTCCTTCCGCCCGCCGAGAAGCCCCGAGACACCCGAGAAGCGAGAACGCCGCGCCATGGCCGCCGTCCCGGAACTGACCTCCCCGCGCTCCCCGCGCGTCACCGCCGTCCGGCGGCTGGCCCGCCGCAACACCCGCGGCAAGGAGCGCCGCTTCCTCGCCGAAGGACCCCAGGCCGTACGCGAGGCCGCCGGCCACCGCAGCGGCGGTGAGTCCACGCTCACCGAGCTGTTCACCACCCCCGAGGCCGCCGAGCGGCACGCCGACATCGTCGCCGCCGCCCGCGCCGCCGGGGCCCGCGTCCGCACCGCCACCGACGAGGTGATCGCGGAGCTGTCGCAGACCGTCACCCCGCAGGGGCTGGTCGGGATCTGCCGCTTCCTCGACCTGCCCTTCGACCGGGTGCTGGCCGCCCGCCCCAGGCTGGTCGCCGTCCTGGCCAACGTGCGCGACCCCGGGAACGCCGGGACGGTGCTGCGCTGCGCGGACGCGGCCGGCGCCGACGCGGTGGTGCTCACCGACGCCTCGGTGGACCTGTACAACCCCAAGTCGGTGCGGGCCTCGGCCGGCAGCCTCTTCCACCTCCCCGTCGCGGTCGGCGTCCCCGTCGAGCGGGCCGTGGCCGGGCTGCGCGAGGCCGGTGTGCGAGTGCTGGCCGCCGACGGCGCGGGCGAGCACGACCTGGACACCGAACTGGACGAGGGCCGCATGGGCGGCCCCACCGCCTGGGTCTTCGGCAACGAGGCCTGGGGGCTGCCCGAGGAGACCCGCGCCCTGGCCGACGAGGTGGTGCGCGTGCCCATCCACGGACGCGCGGAGAGCCTGAACCTCGCGACCGCCGCGGCGGTGTGCCTCTACGCCTCGGCCCGTGCGCAGCGCGCACCCGGAGGGTGCCGCAGCGTCACCCCGAGCTAGTAGGGTGGCGGCCCCGGGGACCGAAGGGGGTGAGCGGGAGTGGACGTGAGGACGTCCGGCGCACAGGGCGGCGGGCCGCCCGAGGCGCCCGGCGTGACCCGCGCGTCCCGCGACCGCCCCGCGCGACAGGAGCCGCCGCGGCCCGACGGCACGGGGGTGCTTCCCGACGACCTTCCCGACGGGCTGGTCGTCGCCGACGCCCGCGGCCGGGTCGTCTGCTTCAACGCCGCCGCCGCCCGCATCACCGCGCTGCCGCGCCAGGACGCGCTGGGCCGCCCCGTCGAGCAGGTCCTGCCCCTGGAGGACCTGGAGGGGCGGCGCTGGTGGAAGGTCACCGACCCCTACGGGGGTCTGGCCATCCGCACCGGCCAGCCCGAACGCAACCTCTTACTCCCCGGAGGCCGGGAGGTCCTGGTCTCCGCCCGGTACGTCCGAGCCCGCCCCACCGGCCCCGTGCAGCGGCTGGTGGTCACCCTGCGCGGCACCGAGGCCCGCCGGCGCACCGAGCGCAGCCACGCCGAGCTGATCGCCACCGTCGCCCACGAACTGCGCTCGCCCCTGACCTCGGTGAAGGGCTTCACCGCGACGCTGCTGGCCAAGTGGGAGAGGTTCACCGACGACCAGAAGCGGCTGATGCTGGAGACGGTGGACGCCGACGCCGACCGCGTCACCCGGCTCATCACCGAACTGCTGGACATCTCGCGCATCGACTCCGGGCGGCTGGAGATCCACCGCCAGCCCGTCGACATGGCCGCCGCCGTGGAGCGGCACATACGGGCCCACATCGCCGCGGGCCGCCCCGAGGAGCGCTTCGCCCGCAGGATCGCCACCGCGCTCCCGCCGCTGTGGGCCGACCCCGACAAGATCGACCAGGTGCTCGGCAACCTGCTGGAAAACGCCGTGCGCCACGGTGCGGGGACGGTCACCATAGAGGTGGCACCGGCACGGACGGAGACGGGCGACGAAGGAACGGCGGTCACGGTGAGCGACGAGGGTCCCGGCATCCCCGAGGAGTCGATGAACCGCGTCTTCACCCGCTTCTGGCGCGGCAGCAAACGCGGCGGCACCGGTCTGGGCCTGTACATCGTCAAGGGCATCGTCGAGGCCCACGGCGGGGTGATCACGGTCGGCCGCTCGCCCGCGGGCGGCGCCGAGTTCCGATTCACCCTGCCCGCGGGCGTCCCGGCCTTCATGGCCTGAGCGGGTGCCCGCGGGCTCCTCCGGGTCAGTAGCGATCTTCCTCGCCCCGTAGACTCGACAACCGGTACCTTCGAGCGGCCCGGGAACCGGCTCCGCCGAGAGACAAGGGTGCCGAAGCGCCGGAGCGGGGCGAAGCAACCAACCGAAACCACGGGCCAACCGAAAAGCACGGGAAGAGATGTCCGCACCCAACAAGTCGTACGACCCCGTAGAGGTCGAGGCACTGAAACCGGAAGAGATCGACCGGGCACGGGACGCGGCCCTCGCCGCGATCGCCGCCGCCGGCGATCTGGAGGCGCTGCGCGAGGTGAAGGCCGCCCACGCGGGCGACCGCTCGCCGCTGGCGCTGGCCAACCGCGAGATCGGCGCCCTGCCGCCGCACGCCAAGGCCGAGGCCGGCCGGCGCGTCGGCCAGGCGCGCGGCGCGGTGGGCCAGGCCCTCAAGCGGCGCCAGGAGGAGCTGGAGGCCGAGCGCGACGAGCGCGTGCTGGTCGAGGAGGCGGTGGACGTCACGCTGCCCTTCGACCGCGTCCCCGCGGGCGCCCGCCACCCGCTGACCACGCTGTCCGAGCGCATCGAGGACGTCTTCGTGGCCATGGGCTACGAGGTCGCCGAGGGGCCCGAGGCCGAGGCCGAGTGGTTCAACTTCGACGCCCTCAACATCGCCCCGGACCACCCGGCCCGCACCATGCAGGACACCTTCTTCGTCCAGGGCCCGGACGGCTCCGGCGAGGGGGAGTCGGGCGTCGTGCTGCGCACCCACACCTCGCCGGTGCAGATCCGCTCCCTGCTGGAGCGGAAGCCGCCGGTGTACGTGATCTGCCCCGGCCGGGTCTACCGCACCGACGAGCTGGACGCGACCCACACCCCGGTCTTCCACCAGGTCGAGCTGCTCGCCGTGGACGAGGGCCTGACCATGGCCGACCTCAAGGGCACCCTGGACCACATGGTCAGGTCCCTGTTCGGGGAGGACCTGCGCACCAGGCTGCGCCCGTCGTACTTCCCCTTCACCGAGCCGTCCGCCGAGATGGACATGGTGTGCTTCGCCTGCCGCGGGGAGTCCGTCGGCAACCCCGACCGCCCCTGCCGCACCTGCTCCTCCGAAGGCTGGATCGAGCTGGGCGGCTGCGGCATGGTCAACCCGCGGGTGCTGACCGCCTGCGGCGTGGACCCGGAGCGCTACAGCGGCTTCGCCTTCGGGTTCGGTATCGAGCGGATGCTGATGTTCCGCCACAACGTCGAGGACATGCGAGACATGGTCGAGGGTGACGTCCGGTTCACCCGGCCGTTCGGGATGGAGATCTGATGCGGGTCCCGCTTTCGTGGCTGCGGGAGTACGTCGACCTGCCGGCCGGTGAGACCGGCCGCGACGTCGCGGCGAAGCTGATCGCGGCCGGGCTGGAGGTCGAGACCGTCGAGCGGCTCGGCGCCGACATCACCGGGCCGCTGGTCGTCGGCCGGGTCCTGGCGATCGAGGAGCTGACCGGCTTCAAGAAGCCGATCCGCTACTGCCAGGTCGACGTCGGCGACGCCAACGGCACCGGCGAGCCGCAGAACATCGTCTGCGGCGCCACCAACTTCGCCGTCGGCGACAAGGTCGTGGTGATCCTGCCCGGCGGCGTGCTGCCCGGCGACTTCCGGATCGGCGCCCGCAAGACCTACGGCAAGCTGTCGGAGGGCATGATCTGCTCGGCCAGTGAGCTGGGCATGAGCGACGACCACGAGGGCATCATCGTGCTCCCGCCCGAGCACGAGGTGGGCGCCGACGCGATCGAGCTGCTGGAGCTGGTCGACGAGGTCCTCGACATCGCCGTCACGCCCGACCGCGGCTACTGCCTGTCCATGCGCGGCGTCGCCCGCGAGGCGGCCACCGCCTACGGTCTGCCGCTGCGCGACCCGGCGCTGCTGGACGTCCCCGTGCCCAACGAGCACGGCCACCCGGTGAAGGTCGAGGACCGGCGCGGCTGCGACCGCTTCACCGCCCGCACGGTCACCGGTGTGCGGCCCGACGCCCGCTCCCCGATCTGGCTCCAGCGGCGGCTGCAGAAGGCCGGCATGCGCCCGATCTCGCTGGCCGTGGACATCACCAACTACGTGATGCTCGAACTCGGCCAGCCCCTGCACGCCTACGACCGCTCCCGCGTCAGCGGGGCGATCGGCGTGCGCCGGGCCCGGCCGGGGGAGAAGCTCACCACCCTCGACGGCACCAAGCGCGAGCTGCACCCCGAGGACCTGGTCATCACCGACGACAGCGGTCCGATCGGCCTGGCCGGGGTGATGGGCGGAGCCGACACCGAGATCGCCGACGCCCGCGATACGGCCGGCACCACCGAGGTCGTGATCGAGGCCGCGCACTTCGACCCGGTCTCCATCGCCCGCACCGCCCGCCGCCACAAGCTGTCCTCCGAGGCGTCCAGGCGCTTCGAACGCGGCGTCGACCCGCAGGCCGCCTCCGCCGCCGCCCAGCGCACCGTGGACCTGCTGGTCCTGCTGGCGGGCGGCACCGCCGAGGCGGGCGTGACCGAGATCGTCTCGCCCAGCGGCCCGCACACCATCAGGATGCGCGCCGACCACCCGGACCGGGTCGCGGGCGTGGCCTACGGCCGCGAGACCGTGGCGCGCCGGCTGCAGGACGTGGGCTGCGACGTCTACGGCACCGACGAGCTGACCGTGACCGTGCCCTCGTGGCGGCCGGACCTGACCGACCCCAACGACCTGGCCGAGGAGGTCATGCGGCTGGAGGGCTACGAGGCCCTGCCCTCCACCCTGCCGCGCCTGCCCTCGGGCCGCGGTCTGACCGAGCGGCAGCGGCTGCGCCGCAGGGTCGGGCGGGCGCTGGCCGGAGCGGGATACGTCGAGGCGCCGAACTACCCGTTCGTCGGGGACGCCGCCTTCGACCGGCTCGGCCTGGAGGCGGGCGACCCCCGCCGCCGCACCGTACGGCTGGTCAACCCCCTCTCCGACGAGGAGCCGGCGCTGCGCACCACGCTGCTGCCCGGCCTGCTCGCCGCGCTGCGCCGCAACGACGGCCGGGGCTCCCAGGACGGTCAAGGAGGGCTCGCGCTCTTCGAGACCGGCCTGGTCTTCCGGCCCACCGGGCAGGAGGCCGCCGCCGTCCGGCTGCCGGTCGACCGCCGCCCCACCGACGAGGAGCTCGCCTCCCTCACCGCCGCGCTGCCCGCGCAGCCTCGCCGGGCCGCGGTCGTGCTGGCCGGGGCGCGCGAGCAGGCCGGCTGGTGGGGCAAGGGCCGCCCGGCGACCTGGGCCGACGCGGTCGAGGCGGCCCGCACCGTCGCCCGCGAGGCCGGTGTGGAGCTGGAGGTGGAGGCCGACCGGCACGCTCCCTGGCACCCGGGACGCTGCGCCGCGCTGCACGCGGGCGCCGGCGGCGAGCGCACCCTGGTCGGGCACGCCGGCGAGCTGCACCCGCGTGTGATCAAGGCGATGCAGCTGCCCGCCCGCACCTGCGCCATGGAGATCGACCTCGATCTGCTGGAGCGGGCCTCCTCGGGCGTTCCGCAGGCCCCGCACGTGTCCACCTTCCCGGTGGCCACGCAGGACGTCGCCCTGGTGGTGGACGCCTCCGTCCCGGCGGCCGAGGTCGAGTCGGCGCTGCGCGACGGCGCGGGCGAGCTGCTGGAGTCGCTGCGGCTGTTCGACGTCTTCACCGGCGAGCAGCTCGGTGAGGGGAAGAAGTCCCTGGCCTACGCCCTGCGCTTCCGCGCGCCCGACCGCACGCTGACGGCCGAGGAGGCCACGGCCGCCCGCGAGGCCGCGGTGGCCGCGGCGGTCGCGCGCACCGGCGCGGTGCTGCGCGGCGCGTAGGCCGCCTCCCGTCCGCCGCGGCCGGTCCGTCCGGCCCGGCGACGGGGAACGCGGAACGCCGACGGCGGGGCACCCCCTTTTTGAAGGGGGTGCCCCGCCGTCGGCGTTCCGCGCGACCGGCCGGTGCCGGACGGAGGCGGGTCTCAGTACGTGTAGAAGCCCGCGCCGGTCTTGCGGCCCAGGCGGCCGGCGTCGACCATCCGCTGCAGCAGCGGCGGGGCGGCGTACAGCGGTTCCTTGTACTCCTCGTACATCGAGTGGGCGACGGAGGCGACGGTGTCCAGGCCGATGAGGTCGGCGAGCTTGAGCGGCCCCATGGGGTGCGCGCAGCCCATCTCCATGCCGTTGTCGATGTCCTCGCGGCTGGCGATACCCGTCTCGAACATCCGGATCGCCGAGAGCAGGTACGGGATCAGCAGCGCGTTGACCACGAAGCCCGAGCGGTCCTGGGCGCGGATGGCGTGCTTGCCCAGCAGCTTGACGACCGCGGTCTCGGCCCGCGCGATGGTGTCGTCGGAGGTGGTCAGCGCCGGGATCAGCTCCACCAGCCGCTGCACCGGCGCGGGGTTGAAGAAGTGGATGCCGATCACCCGGTCCGGACGGGAGGTCGCCACGGCCAGCTTCACCAGCGGGATGGAGGAGGTGTTGGAGGCCAGGATCGCGTCCGGGCTGGTCACCACCTGGTCGAGGATCTGGAAGATCTCGGTCTTGATCTGCTCGTTCTCCACGACCGCCTCGATCACAAGATCGCGGTCGGCGAACTCGCCGAGGTCGGTGGTGAAGGAGAGGCGCCCCAGGGTGGCGTCGCGCTCCGCCTCGCTGATCTTGCCTCGTGCGGCGGCCTTGTCCAGGGAGGTCACCAGCCGGGTACGGCCTATCTCCAGGGCTTCGCCGGTGGTCTCGGCGACCATGACGTCCAGGCCGGCCCGCGCGCAGACCTCGGCGATACCCGAGCCCATCTGGCCGCAGCCAACCACTCCGACGCGTTCGATGTCGGTCACATCGTGCCTTTCGCTGATCCACTGGTCCGTGACGCCGCCCCCGTACGGTTCCGGCCGCAGCGCCTCGCCGACCGACGTTACCGCGTCGCGCCGGGGAAACGGTCGGCCGGGGCTTCGCGGCCCCGGCCGACCGCCGTCCGGACGGCTGCCCGGACGGCGGTCCATGTGGTCAGCCTGTCGTGCAGGCCGCTCCGTTGACCTCGAAGGCGTCGGGGACGCCGTTGGCGCCCGACCAGGAACCGGTGAAGCCGAAGGACGCCGAGGCGCCCGGTTCCAGCCTCGCGTTCCAGCCCACCGAGGAGGCCGTCACCGTCGCGCCGCTCTGGGTGAAGGAGGCGTTCCACATCTGGTCGACCTTCTGGCCGTCCGCGAAGGACCAGACCGCCTTCCAGCCGTCGACGGCCGTGTCGCCGGTGTTCCGCACGGTGACGTCGGCCTGGAAGCCGCCCTGCCACTGGTTGGTGACCTCGTAGGCCACGGCGCACCGCGCGGTGCCCGGGTCACCGGGGTCCCCCGGATCCCCCGGGTCCTCCGGGTCCTCGGGATCGGTCGGATCCTCCGGATCGGTCGGGTCGGTCGTCCCGGCGCTGTCGCCGTAGACGATGCCGCGGCCGTTGGTGGCGACGTAGACCCGCCCGTACACCCGCGGGTCGCCGGTGATGTCCGCGCCGGTCCAGCCCCACTGGTGGGCGTCGTCGTTGATCCGGACCCAGCTCGCCCCGGCGTCGTCGGAGCGGTAGATCCCCCGCACCCCGTCGATCTTCGCGCTGCTGTACAGGGCGGGGTACGAGGCGTCCGGCGCGGCTTTGCCGAAGCCGATGGTGTCCGCCTCCTCGACGCCCGCGATCCGGGCGAAGCTCTCCCCGCCGTCGGTGGAGCGCCACAGCCCGTAGGCGTCGCCGCTGCCGCCCGCGAGCCAGATGTGGCCCTCCTTGCCGGGCACGGCCTTGAAGCGGACGTCGCCTTCGGCGGGCAGCCCGGCGGCGCCGGAGGCGGTGAAGGTGGCGCCGCCGTCGCCGCTGACGTAGAAGGTGCCGGCCGAGAAGCCGTAGAAGGTGTCGGCGTCCACCCGGTCCGCCTCGACGCGAGCGCCCGCGGGGATGCCCCGCGAGGCCGACCAGGAGCTGCCGTAGCCGGTGGTGCGGTGCACGCCGGCGCCCTGAGGGCTCCACACGAAGCCGCTCGCGTCGGCCGCCGCGGCCACCGTACCGCCGCCGGTCACCCCGGACGGCTGGCTGCTGCCGGCGAACCAGTTGGCGCCGTTGTCGGTGGAGAAGGCGATGTGCTGCCCGGTCTCGCTGCTGCCGACCCGGACCACCGTGTTCGGGTCCTTCTCGGCGTAGTCCAGGCTGGAGACGGCCTCCATGAACGGCGACTGGTACATCAGCTCCGGCACCCGGTCCAGGTCGGTGTGCCGGAAGCCGCCGATGTCGAGCATGCCGCTGAGCAGCGGGGCCCCGGAGGGCGGGCTGATCAGGTCGTTGACCGCGGTCTCCTCCAGTCCCTCGACCATCGGTTTGACGGTGAAGGTCTCGTCGCGGTCCCAGGAGGTCAGCTCCTCGGTGCCGTAGATCGTGGCCCCGGTGCCGTACATCATCCGGTCGGAGTCGAACGGGTCGATCTCCAGGGACTCGGTCATCCAGCCCAGCTTCGGAGCCGTCTCCGGCGGGGAGGGATTGCCGCCGAAGGTCAGCCAGGGCACTGAGGAGACGTCCATGGCGAAGCGGTCCGAGCGGTTGGGGTAGCCCTCGTACTCCCAGGCGCCGGTCCAGGTCTCGCCGCTGTCGGTGCTGCGGAAGATCTGGGTGTCCGGCCACCAGGAGCTGTAGCCGGTGACCATGACCGTGCCGGGGTTCTGGCGGTCGACCGTCAGCCCGCTGTAGCCGAAGTAGGTGTCGGCCTCGGGCACCGGGCTGACGTCCGTCCACCGGCCGCTCTCGGTGTCGTACCGCCACACCTGGCCCTTGGCGCCGTCGTACGGGCCGCCGGTGTCGGAGGTGGCGATGTAGAGGTGGCCGTTGTCGGTGTCCAGCACGCCCTTGTGGGGGAGGTGGCCGGTGGGCTGGCCGGGGACGGCCTCCCAGGTGGCGCCGCCGTCGGTGGAGCGGTAGACCGACTCCCCCTTGTCGGCGACGCCGGCGTAGATCGTCCCGGTCCGGCTTCCGGCGCTGCCGGTGCGCTCGTCGAAGGTGACCCAGACGACGCCGACCTCGTCCGTCAGGTAGCTGTTGTCGCTGTCCGGGTCGGGGACGTAGGTGCCGGGGTTGGGGAAGCTCTCCACCTCGGACCAGGTGGCGCCGGAGTCGGTGCTGCGCCACAGGCCGTGGCCGCTGGGGGCGCCCAGGTAGAGGACGCGGTTGTCGTTGGGGTCGACGGCCAGCCGCTCGCCCATGCCCCGGCCCGGCATGTTCCCGCCGAGCTTGAAGGGCAGTTCGGCCTTCTTCCAGGTGGCTCCGCGGTCCGACGAGCGCATGACCGCGCCGTTGTTCGGGTCCCAGTCGTTGGTGTAGGTGCCGACGGCGACGTACACGTTGTCGGGGTCGACGGGGTCGGTGGCCAGGGACGCGACACCCGTGTGACCCCAGTCGTCCCAGCCGACGGAGTCCAGCAGCGGTATCCACCGCTTCCCGGCCTCGTCCCAGCGGTAGGCGCCGCCGATGTCGGTCCGGGCGTAGACCAGGTCCTTCTCCGAGGGATTGAAGACGATGCCGGGCACGAAGCCGCCACCGTCGATCCGGACGTTCTTCCAGGTGTAGCTGTCGGCCGAGACCTCGATGCCCCCCGGCGGGGCCTCGGGGTCGGCCGAGGCCGGGCTCATGGAGGCGGTCAGTAATCCTCCGGCCAGTGCCAGCGCCGCCAGGGCGGCGCCGGCCGATCGTCTTCCGGGCACGATACGTCCTCTCCGGGCAGATCCGCCCAGGTGGGCGGTGAGGGGATGAAACAGTCGATGGGAGCGCTCCCAGGTGTGCGGATGCTAGTTGTCGAACGGTGTTCGCATAAGGGGGTGCGTCAGGCGGGTGGCACGGCACGAGCGGAGGCGCACTCGTTTCGTCACGCGGAGTTGCCATGCCGCTACCCGGCCGGGATGATCGGGTGAGTCGTCGTCAGGAGGAGGCAGTATGGGGCGTTTGACTCGGAGGACCTTCGGTGCGGCGGCGGTCGGGGTGCTCTCCGGCTCGCTGCTGACGGGTCCGGGGGCGGGTACGGCGT